>CAXUND010000076.1:0-3746 GCA_964252445.1 uncultured Acidobacteriaceae bacterium
GAGCACTACGAGATGGCATCGTATGGCTCGGCACGCGATTGGGCGCTTAAGCTGGGCTTGTCGCAGCACGCCGCCTTGCTCGAGAAGACTCTGGCGGAGGAGAAGCATGCAAACGAGCTGTTGAACTCGATCTCGGACCGCGTGAACAGCGCTGCAGTTTCCTATGTAACCGCCTGATCTATTCATCGCACACAAAAAGGCCGCTCTTTCCGGGCGGCCTTTTTCGCAGGTGCTTTTGCTTTGCGTCGCGCCATGCACTGGTGAACGCCTGCACGCAGGTGCCGCAGACCCTAAGCTCTTTTTGCTGCTGGTCGAGTAGAACGAGGAAAGCCATCTTTACTGGCGGCGGTCCTCTCTACGACTGCATGGTCTCCGACCGCGGCGAAGCGGCTGCGCTGTTAGAATTCAGCACGGGATGAGATGCCCTTATTGCGGTTTCGCGCAGGACCGGGTGGTGGATTCGCGTGAGAGCAAGGAGGCCGACTCCATTCGCCGGCGGCGCGAGTGTGAGCGCTGCAACAAGCGATTCACCACCTACGAGCGCATCGACGAGATCCCCTACATGGTGGTCAAAAAGGATGGCCGGCGGGAGAAGTTCGACCGCCAAAAGATTCTTGCCGGCCTCATGCATGCTTGCGAAAAGCGTCCGATCTCCACGTCGCAGCTAGAGGAGATCGTGAATGCGACAGAAGTCTTCCTGATGGACTCGCCTGAGCGCGAACGCTCGACCTCGGAGATGGGCGAGTTGATCATGGCCGAGCTTAAGCGGATCGACACGGTCGCCTACATCCGCTTCGCAAGCGTGTACCGCGACTTCAAGGACGTACGCGAATTTAAGGAAGAGCTGGAAGCCTTGCTAAAGACTCGCAAGAAAGGCAGCTGACCTGCATCTATGACAGAAATGACTCGAACTCACACGGTCACCCTCATTCCCGGCGATGGCATCGGCCCTGAAGTGACAGCCGCGGTCGTCCGCATTCTTGAGGCAGCAGGCGCTAAAACCGGCGTCGCCTTTGCTTGGGAAAGCTGCGCCGCGGGCGCCGACGCCTATGCCAGGTATGGCGAGTACATCCCCAAGGAACTCTACGAATCTATTGAGCGAACCAAGCTCGGCCTGAAGGGGCCGGTAACCACGCCGATCGGCGGCGGCTTCACTTCAATCAATGTCAAGCTGCGTAAGATGTTTGACCTGTATGCTAACTTCCGGCCGATCAAAAATCTGCCTGGGTTGGAGACCAAGTACCCGAACGTCGACCTGATCATCGTTCGCGAGAATACCGAGGGGCTGTATGTCGGTCTCGAGCAGGAGATCGTTCCTGGCGTCACGACCGCACTCAAGGTCATCACCGAGAAAGGTTCCACGCGCATCGCCAGGTTCGCCTTTGACTATGCGGCCAAGCACGGCCGTAAAAAGGTACACGCGGTCCATAAAGCGAACATCATGAAGCTGACCGACGGGCTGTTTCTCAAGTGCTCAAAAAAGATCGCCGAACAGCATCCGGAGATCGCCTACGCGGAGCACATCGTCGACAACGCCTGCATGCAGCTGGTCACCAATCCCTACCAGTATGACGTGTTGGTGATGGAGAACCTTTACGGCGACATCCTGAGCGATTTGTGCTCCGGGTTTGTGGGTGGGCTCGGCCTGGTACCGGGCGCCAACTTTGGTGAGCAGGCGGCTATCTTTGAGGCCGTCCACGGGTCCGCGCCTGATATCGCGGGGCAGGACAAGGCCAATCCTACGGCTCTGCTGCAATCTGCCGTGCTCATGCTGCGCCACATCGATGAGCCGGCCACTGCTGACGCGGTGCAAGCCGGTATCGAGCAGGTGTACACAGAGGCAAAAACATTGACGCGCGATGTGGGCGGCGCCTCTGGGACCACAGCTTTCGCGGAAGCGGTCGTCGAAGCTATCGGCTGAAGTTCCCGTTTCGGCAAGGACGAAGCAGTTTGTACCACTTACGGATACCAAGCGACTGAGCGAGCGCAGATGGATGCCTGCGGGCCGCGCGCCGCATCATAGTAACTGTTAGTAACCAAACGTTTGCAGGGACGCGCGCGTCTACCTTGCCGTGCCCTGCTCCCAAATTCCAGGAGAAAGACCTCACACATGATGCGAAGCACTCTAGCTTTGACCACAGTCGCAACTCTGGCCCTGACAGCCGCCGGCGCGCAGGAGATGAATCCAACCGCCACTCAGCGCTTTCCGCAGCAGAACAATCAGATCACCGTCGAAAACGGCGTTCCTGTCTACAAGGTGCAAGTGGTTGGCCGCGACATCCCGGCAATCAACTACTTCCACCGCAGCGGGTCTACCAAGATCGCCTTCGATGGCACACCGCTGCTGTCCGAAGCCAAGGGTCACGCAACGGTCGAGAGCAATCGCGGACAGATCTCGATCGATGCCCACTTTGAAGGCCTGCGCCCCGCTAACAGCTTCGGGGTCGAATACCTGACCTACGTGCTCTGGGCCATCACCCCGGAGGGCCGCCCGCAGCCCCTTGGCGAGATTTTGCCGCAGGGCACCAAGAACGACATCAAGGTCACCACCAACCTCCAGTCCTTCGCGCTGATTGTCACCGCAGAGCCCTATTTCGCAGTCAGCATGCCCAGCGATCTGGTGATCCTGCAGAACCGCGTCGAAGACAGGACGCAGGGCGTGATTGAGCAGGTCAACGCGCACACATCCCTGCTGCCGCGCGGAGCCTACACGCAAACCGCCGGCCAGCACACGGTGATGAACCCCATCACGCGGAATGATCGGTCACCGCTCGAGCTCTACGAGGCGATCAATGCGACCCAAATCGCGCGGGCGCAGGGCGCCGAGAAGTACGCGAAGGATACCTTCGCGACGGCGATGACCGACCTCCAGAACGCCGAGGCGATGGACGAAAAGAAGAGCGAGCGCAAGCAGGAGATCACCTACGCTCGCGAGGCGGTGCAAGCGGCGGAAGACTCCCGCATCATCGCCATCCGCAAGCAGAAGGCGGAAGACGAAGCACGCCAGCAGAGCGACAAGGAAGCAGCGGAGCAGGCGGCGCAGCAGGCACAGCTACAGGCACAGCAGGCGCAGATGCAAGCGCAGCAGGCGCAGCTGGCGGCAGAGCGCCAGGCTGCCGAGCGCGCCCAGGCGGATGCGCGCGCAGCACAGGCAGAACTCGCGGCGCAGCAGGCTCAGCAGCAGCAGAAGCAGGCCGTCGATCAGACTGAACAGATGCGCGAGCGCCTGAAAGCCCAGCTCAACCAGGTCTTGAACACGCAGGAGACCGCTCGCGGCCTGATCGTTAACCTGTCCGACGTGCTCTTTGACACAGGCAAATACACCCTCAAACCGGATGCGCGGGAAAAGCTGGCCAAGGTGTCGGGCATCCTGCTCGCCTATCCCGGCCTCGCGGTGCAGGTTGAAGGCTACACTGACAACGTCGGCGGCGAGGAATATAACCAGAAACTCTCCGAGCAGCGTGCGCAGACAGTGGGCGACTACCTTATTTCGCAGGGTGTCTCCAGCTCAAATGTCACGGCGACCGGCTTTGGGCTGAACCATCCAGTGGCGGATAACTCCACGCCGCAGGGCCGCGCTCAGAACCGGCGCGTGAACCTGGTCGTCTCGGGCAGCGCGATCGGGGTCGAGAAGTCGGCTGCCGGCGGCGGAGATGCTCCCCAGCAGTAGGTCAGCACTAGACACGTAGGCTCATGGGCCCGGGGGGCGCGGGGTGGGGGCGGGGGGGGGGGGGTGAGCGGGGGGG
>CAXUND010000076.1:3756-17005 GCA_964252445.1 uncultured Acidobacteriaceae bacterium
CGTAGGCTCATGGGGCCCGGCCTGCGCTTTGCAGGTCGGGCTCGGTTCGTAAGCGAGGAATCAAATGCGTATTGCGTTTCTTGGCCTGGGCCAGATGGGCTCCGGCATTGCCGCATTGCTCGTGAAGCAGGGCCACGCGGTCACCGTGTGGAACCGCACGCCCAAGACGCTTGAGGGCGCGACCGCCGCGGCAAGTGCGTCCGAAGCGGTGCGCGATGCAGAAGCGGTCTTCTCGATGCTCTTCGGAGATGAGGCAGTAGAAAGCACGCTGCTGAGCAGCGGGATCATCCAAGCGATGCCGAGGGGCTCTGTCCACGTCGGGCTTAGCACCATCAGCGTCGAACTCGCAAAGCGGCTTGAGCAGGAACACTCTGCCCATGGTCGGCACTACATCGGCTCGCCGGTGTTCGGTCGCCCTGCGGTTGCGGCTGAGGGCAAGCTTTGGGTGATCGTCGGCGGCTCGCGAATGGCGATTGCGGCCGTCCGGCCACTGCTGGAGCAGTTCTCGCGCGGCATCACGGTCGTCGGCGAGGATCCGTCCTCGGCCCATGCCTTGAAGCTGGGCGGCAACTTCCTTATCACCGCCATGATCGCTGCCTTGAGCGAAGCGGCGACCTATGCCGGGAGCCATGGAATCGACGCGGCCATGTTTCTTGAAGCCGTGAACAATGCCCTCTTCCAGTCACCCTTTTACGCAGCCTACTCGAAGGTGATGCTGAGCCCTCCCCATCCTCCCGCAGCCACCATCGAGCTAGGCCAAAAGGACATGCGCCTCTTTCGTGAGAGCGCCGGCGGGACGCCGACGCCACTGGCAGACATGCTGCAGGCAGATCTTGACCAGGCCGTCCACTCCGGCCATGGCAAAGAGGATTGGGCGGCCGGCTACTACGCGCAGGTCGTTCGCAGAAGCCAGTCTGAAGCCGCCCTGAAATAGAGCGACAATAGCTGCATGCCATCGTTACAGGGAAAGACTGTATTGATCACCGGCGCCAGCTCCGGCATCGGCGCTGCCACCGCCTCCGCTTTCGCCGCAGAAGGTGCACGACTTCTGCTCGCCGCCCGCCGGCTGGACCGCCTGAACGCAGACAAGCCGAAGCTGCTGGAAGCCGGGGCGACCGATGTTTACTCCCTCGCGCTTGACGTTCGTCACAATGCCGCCGTCCAGAAGGCTTTTGCCGCCCTGCCGTCTGCCTGGCAGGCGATCGACATTCTCGTCAACAACGCGGGCATGAGTCGCGGAACAGAGAAAGTCTACGAAGCTGTCCCCGAGGACTGGGATGAGATGATCGACACCAACGTCAAGGGCCTGCTGTACGTGACGCGCGCAGTGGTGCCGGGGATGGTCGAGCGCGACTCCGGGCACGTCGTCAATCTCGGCTCGACGGCAGGCGAGGTGACCTACCCTGGCGGCGCTGTTTACTGTGCGACTAAGGCCGCCGAGCACGCCATCAACGACGGCCTGCGTCAGGATCTGCTCGGGACTTCCTTGCGCGTGACCACCATCGACCCGGGCGCGGTCGAGACCGAATTCAGCTTGGTACGCTTCCGCGATGACAAGGAGCGCGCGGCCAAGGTCTACGCCGGTATGCGGCCGCTGACGGCCGCCGATATCGCCGACGCCATCGTCTGGGCGACTTCCCGCCCGGCAAACGTGAACATCGCGCGCATCCTGCTCACATCGATCGACCAGGCCAACTCTCTGCTCTTCCATCGCAAGAGCTAGCCCTTGGAGCGTCCAGCTGCTTACAGCAACTGGATGCGGCCCTCGATCTCCTTAAGCGCGGCTTCAAGGGCGGCGCGGCGATGCGGGCTGGAGGTCCGCTCATCGAGGATGCGCTCCTTTTGCAGCTCCAGCGACTGTCGCTCCCGCTCCTTGACGCCGTGCGCTGCCGTCTTCGCCTTCAGCGCGCCCGAGGCTGCCGCCGATTCCGTGTCATGACCGGTGCGATGCTGTGTCTGCTGCTCTTCTACCGCTTTGCTCTCAAATCCTCTGGCCATGCTTCCATTGTAGTCGGCAAGCCGGGCGTTTACGAAACCGCCAGACAATCGACTTCAGGCTAAGCAGGACCCGCGACGTAGCGGCAGTAAAGGCGTTCTTCAAGAAAGCGATCAGGCACGAGGGAAGACCGCCACATACGATTACCCTCGACGGCTATGCAGCCTCGCATCGAGCGGTCCGCGAGATGCGCACGGATGGTCTGCTGCCCAGGCGAACGAAGCTGCGATCCTCAAAGTACCTGAACAATATCATCGAGCAGGACCATCGCGGAATCAAGAGCTGAACCCGATCTATGCTGGGCTTCAAGAACTTCGAATCCGCCCTCGCTGGCATAGAACTTCTCCGGCGCATTCACAAGGATCAGTTTGCTTTAGATCCCTTGCGGCTCAACAACCAGGCTGTGCCTGCCATTTGGAACGCAGTGCTGGCTGCTTAACTGCGGAACTGGACTAGCCCATCCACGGGCCACTCTGACTATTTGCACCAGAGCCTGCAAGACCTCGATCGCAGCCCTAACCTGCGGCCTGGCAACTTATCTGTTGGTAGAGGGACTATGCTGCATCGTCGGGTAATCAGATGACCTCATGCCTCACTGATTATACGGTTGCGATCATGACCATGTAGCTCGTCAGCAACAGGTGGTCACCAGGCTGTGAAGGATGAAAATACTGCAAGAGCCAGCGCGAAACCCTCAAGTCGCGATCTCAACAATCGATAGAGCCTGCGGAAGGCCGGCCAAGTCAGTCAGCAAAGAACCAGACTCAAAGGCTTTTGAGCATTGGGTGCGACTTACGTCGCATGGCTGCTTTGAGCAGGCATGGCAGCTCAATGATCGCAGAGGAAGCCACTGGCCATCGGCTCACCGCCTCTGGGATGGCAGGCCCAGCCTGGCGACAATCGCAAACCTGCGGTCCTTGCATGGCCTTGGAGATGCCGTGCAGATGCTACGGTATGTGCCCGCACTTCGAAGTCTGGGTCTCGTCATATCGTTCGATATGCCACCACTCGAGCCTCTCTTACCCTACTTCGCAGGGACAGGGGATGCAGCTACGCGAGGCGCTGCTTCACTTAGCCGAGCGAACGGACGAACCCTGGAGATCGAGTTGATGGAGCTGCCTTACTTCTTTCGCACCCGAGTCCAGCAACTTCCTTTAGAGGTCAAGTACTTGTCGCTCCCGCCCCGCATCGCACTCAGGCAACGTGCATGTATGGGCGGTTCTAGGAAAGAGCGCATCGGGATCGTATGGTCAGGAGGGGACTGGGATCGCGACCGGTGGATTGAACCGAGCTTGCTTCGGCCCCTCTTGGAAGATAATCGATTCGAATGGTGGAACCTGCAAGGAGGAGTAGTCTCGACCGGCCTCAAGCATCCGTCCCTGCGAACTACCCAAGATCTTGCCAGGGGTGGGCTGGTAGTACTCGCCGCAACAATCGCAAACCTGGACTTAGTTCTGACGGTAGACACGCTGGCGGCCCACCTTGCAGGTGCGCTTGGCGTGCCCACCTGGCTTATGTTGAAACAGCACGCAGACTGGAGATGGCTGATCGGACGGAAAGACAGTCCGTGGTACCCGTCCATTCGGATTTTTAGACAACCAGAGCCGGGAGATTGGATGAACGTTGTCGAACAAGTACGTGAGGCGCTTCGATCGAGGTGAAAGCGCACATCATCTCATCCCGGCATAGACCGAAGTTCACTTAAGCTAGCCTGTTGTCGTTCCGAATGAACAGTGTGGGTCGCACAGGTGCGTGCTACTTGCTCGGCCGCCACCAGCAATGCCTCCGTGGTCTTCCAGGCCGCTTCCATGTCGTTGAGGTCCATGGTGACCAGTGACTTTAAATGTGCCTGCTCCCACACAGCCAAAGCTTGTTCACGGAGGGCCTGCACTTGCTCTTCCTGCTGCATCCTCTCTCCCAGTCGACCAATCGTCGAAAGCAGGCGTATCAGGACAGCAGGATTATCACTAGCAGCCTGCCGTATCTGATCAAATGCCTGCTTGATTAGGCGCGATATTCGAAGCGGACGGACCTGTACGCGGAGCAGGCCTTTTCCGTCGTAAAGTTGCTCGCGATTCTTGGCAGATAGAGCCAGGATCGTCAGCGATTCGCCCAGCAGATCAACGCAGGCGATTCCAGTAAAAGTGTCGTTAATCGCGGGGCTAAGTGCACGAATGCCAATCTCAACGATCTGCGCGATCCCGAACTCGATATCTTGGTAAAGCACTCTGTGCCGGCCCAGCTTCATCGAACGATGAACCTGCTCTTTAAGGCCAGTTGCAGCGCGTCCGGGCGAAACATAGGCGATCGTTTCTCCTTGCAGAATAAATTGCCCAGGACGGAAAGGGATATCAATGAGAGCGTCTGCTTTCGACGCCGCATCCAGCAGTTGGGCATGTTCAATCTGCTGCAGGTATCCACTGCGTCGGCTCGCAATGGGTCTGCGGTCTTGTGTATGCCTGGCGAGGTGTAATAGATTGTCGCTCTCTGCTTGCGGAATACCAAAGGACGCCGGAACCAGGTTTGCTACAACCCGCAAATCATCAACAATGCGGCCAATCGCGTCCGGGTTTTGAATCAGCATAGCAATGCGATGGCTGTAGAAGACCAGAAATGAGAACGCTCCAAGCACAACGAACCAGCTTGTAATAAGCGACAACTGAGGAATGAAGGAGCCGTTCTGGTCTTGGTGGGTTACAAGAAACACTAGGAAGACATAGATGAAAGCGCCCATGAACAGGCCGATACACACCTGCGTGACCCAATCCTGGACAAATCGATACAGCAGACGCGGCCCAAACAGGCTTGCCACCATCGATAGCACAAGAAGCGCCACAGAAAAGATGAGAGCAAGCACCGTGCTTACACATCCGAGCATCGCCCCGAGGATAGCCCGGGCGTCGTCAATGCCGCCCATGGTAAACCAGGCAGGAAACTGAATGATGTGGTTTGCCGCAAGAATATCTGGTGTAAGCGTCAGACCGAAAAGGAGAACAGCCGCAAGAGAAATCTTTAGCGGGACGATCCAGAGATTGACATTGTGGCGGGGTTGCGTCGATGTCGAATTGGGCATATCTGCTCGAGCAACTCAGGGCGGCCGCATCGTCTGCTTAGGAGCGGAGCATTGTCCGGTCCGCGGGCAGATCAGCCGCATCGCGAAGCAGAAAATGCTCTGAGCCGGTAGAGTCATGATGAGCTACCCGGTGTAAGGAACGCATAAGGATGCTCGCCTTCCCTGCGCGCTTCTCCTGCGCATCCCTGTTTACGCGTACTCTACAGGCGCTGTTCGAACCTGCGCTCTCCGAACCGCTGATGTGCAAAGAATCAGAACGGCCGGACCGGGATCGCGACCGGATGCCGATCGGGCCAGAGCCGATGCGGCAGGAGGTAGGTAAAGCCGAAACCTCCCTGCCACTGTGTCGACGTCGAGGTGAGCCCGTGATCTACCGACACATCGAAGATGATGTTTGGCCGAAACGAGTACGTCGCGACGAAGAGCAAGTCAACAGCGTTGGCCCGGTCAGGACGGGATCCATCTGAGCCCTGCGTCGGAAAGGGCTGGGTGAAGTGTGACAGCTCCGCGATGGCGCCCAGGCGCTGCTGGAAGGTTGCTCCTAAGATGGGCCGAGAGATGGCCAGCGTTTGACCAAACTGAGCGCGTCGCTCCAAGCCCGCATTCTGCTCGTTGAAGAGAATGTTCGAATCGTAGTGGAAACCTCCGCCAAGATCACCACCCAGGAGCAGCAGCACAGACTGGGACGAATCGCCGACATCGAGATTGGCTGAGGTGCCGCTGCGTACCCTGCGAATGTAGCCGACAGACACTGCCGGAATCACTCCCGCAGACTTGAGAGCCAGGACTTGCACACCTAAGTCAAGGTCGCCGGGATCATCGCTCAATGTCCCCGGCCCGGCCGCCGCTACCGAACTTCTTGCGAAGGGTTCGGTTATAAACTGCGCCATCAATCGAGTGGTGAGAGCGATTTTGGTCGTCTGACTCAGGGCAGTCTGGCTCAACGTACCGCCAGGTGAAGAGTCCGCGTGAACGAACCCCTGTTCAAACTGCAGGTAACCGGTCGGGGGAATGCGCGCAGGGATTGTAACCGTAGGGCGGGCCGGATTCGCCTGCGGGATCGTCTCATCCGTGGGAGCAAGGGCGGCGTTCGTGTTCTCGATTGCGACAGCATTCGGCGCTGTGCGATGCGATGCAGCCTGAGAGAGACCTACGATCCCGGCAAGCTGGATGCTTCCAGCAATCGCCATGCACTTCAGGAAGCCACGACACACTGCGTGCAGGAACTCCTTAGCGCATCTGGCATGGCGAAGACGCATCGTCCTGGCGTGCTCCCGTCGGTCCACAAAGAACTACAGGTACCACGGTATATTGATAACAATAATGCGCTGATTTCCCCGGAAAAGCAGTAGCAGCTTTAAGAGCTGGGCGCGCTGGTTGTGCAAGGGAGCTTGCCAGAAGTAACGTACCACAAGTTCGGGTACCAGCACGGCGATCTGCCGATCGGGATGATCACGCTCAACTTTGAGGACATACTCGACCAAAGGCATAATGACAAAGCGGAACGGAGATGGCAACAAAACTAACTCGGGGACTTCCCTGCCGGCCGCCTGCAGCGGAGCTTCCACGTTCTCGCGCCAACTGCGCCGCACTCCATCGCACTGCTCTTCGGCATCGACATGCACGGCCTGTACCTTGTCGCTCAGCTTCATCGCAAAGCGGAGGCCCTTCTCGCTGATCCTGGTCCAGCGATCAAGCGGAACGATCACCATGGGTTCAATCAGGTTCTCTACATTCATGGGATGCTGGATCGCAACCTCGCTTGCAACCCGCTCGTAGTGGCGTTTGACGCTGGTCATCAGAATCATCAATCCCGGGACCAGCACTGCGGTGATCCACGCGCCCTCAGTAAACTTCGCGACCAGGACGACCACAAGGGTGATGCCGGTGGCTATGGCTCCTACGCCATTTACAATCATCCGCCGGGTGGCGCCGGGCCCATTCTCTCGTTTCCAATGCACAACCATACCGGCTTGCGAGAGAGTAAACGCCAGGAATGCGCCGATTGCGAAGAGAGGTATGAGACGATCGGTAACTCCATCAAACACGACCAAAAGAAATGCGGTGAAACCTACAAGTGCGTAGATTCCGTGAGAGTAGAGAAGCCGGCGCCCGCGAATCTTGAAGGCATGCGGGAGATAATCCTGCTGTGCGATCGCGCGGGTAAGACGTGGAAAATCGGCGTACGACGTATTCGCCGAAAGAGCAAGCACAGCCAGGATCGATCCAATCGCCACAAAGTAGAATGAACCGCGTCCCATGACTGCGGAGATAAGTTGCGAAAGCACGCTTTGATAGCCGGAAGCAGATGGATCGGTAGCGCCGATCCCGTAGGCGCGGCACAGCAGCGCAATCCCGGCCAGAAATGTCATCAGCAGGGTAATGATGATCGTCAGAGTGCGTTTGGCATTTCGCTGTGCAGGTGTTCGAAAGGCGTTTACGCCGTTCGACACCGCCTCAACTCCGGTCATCGCGGTGCATCCGCTGGCAAAAACTTTCAGCAGCAGCCAGAACGAGAGAAGCGAGGTTCCCGGCGGCAGTCTCGGAGGCGCGACGATGGCTAGCGGATGACCGTGCGCAGCAATCGTCCGAAACAAACCAACAGCCAGGACAAGAAGGATGGTTCCCAAAAAGAGGTAGGTGGGGAGCAGGAAGGTGGCTCCCGTATCCTTGACGCCGCGCATATTGATCAGGGTCAGCAGAAGCAGGATCGCAAGGCAAAGTGCCAGGGTATGGGGCTGCAAGCTGGGGAAGGCAGAAACTAGAGCACCGACTCCGGCGGAGATCCCGACAGCGGCGTTCAGAATGTAGTCAATCATCAGCGCCGATGCGGCTAGCAGCCCTGCGGTCTCTCCAAGGTTTTCGGAGGCGACGGTGTAACTTCCGCCGCCATGGGGATAGGCGTCGATAGTCTGCAGGTAGGAGAAGAAGACGATTCCCAGCAGGCTGATGATGGCGAGGCTGATCGGGACGATATGCGCGACACCAGCCATGCCAAGCGGGATGAGCAGAGTCAAAGCAGCCTCGGGACCGTACGCTGCCGAGCTCAGCGCATCAAGCCCAAACACTGGTATCCCGTTCATCCAATCGATGTGCTCTCCGCGCTCCTCCGTTGTGGCAAGCGGCTTGCCAATTAGCACGTCGAAAAGCAACATCCAGCCAAACTCCCCATCAAAGCGCGCGAACATCCAGACCGTTTTTCAGACTACGCGCAGGCAAATCAAAAACACATAAAGATCAGTGGCTCATGCCAAAGCAAAGCGGAGGGACATCTCCTGCACTCAGTTGCGCCTCGCAGGCTCCAGGCAAAAACGCCTTGATGACGCATCAGCCGGTCCAAGAATCGTTACCTCGAGGGACGTGGCTCGATCGCTGGTTCGCTCCCACAACGCCTGCAAGCGGCTCTTGTCCTCTTCCGCGAGTTCCGCAGCAGACGAGCTGAAAAAAAGCTGCGTAGCTTTTAGCTCTACCGCGGCATATAGGTACGCTGCAAGCGAGTCCTCTCCAGGCAGAGCCAGAAGCTTTACCGGTTTGCCTTGCTTCTCAGCCGCGAATACCACCACGCTGAAAATGTCTGTCTCGCGATCACCGACCAGCTTTTCTGAGGAAACGGACTGCTCCTCGTCAGTCTTCAGCCCGGGATGGGCGCAAACGACCACGACATCCTGGCAGGCAGCCAAATCTCCTTCGAGCACATGATCGACGGCACGCAGGTCAGCCGCCTTCTCAACACCGGCAATTACGCAGGAAGCACCGATGCCCAGAGATGCCGGCGATAGGCTCCCACCCTCTTCAAGGCGGAAGCGCTCACGCGAACGCTCTTGAAACGGATCGTCAGGATGCGGATTTCCACCTATCTCTGACGATTTCTGCTGGAGCGCATACTTCCGTTCCGACCAGGTAAACAGCGCGAAGAAGATGATTGTGAAGATCACGCCCGTTACCGTTGCAACCTTTTTGGTGAAGAGATTGATCATGGCCATTGCGAACAAAATCGCAGTTGTCGACACCAGACCAATCGGCAGCTCTCGCTTGCCCAGCCGGATGTTGAGAGGAAAACGCCACCTCGGCGCGTCCGGGTGACTGAAGCGTAGAACAACAACCGCAAGTCCCTTCATCGCAAAACTCCACACTACTCCAAAGGCGTACGCTTCTCCCAGCATGTTGACGTCTCCGTGGCTCAGCGCAATAGTCAGCAGCTGTAGTCCTACAATCAGGCCAATAATGCGGTGGGTAGTGCCGTGCTTTGCGTGCGGCTCGCGAAACCAGGGCGGAAGAACGCCGTCTTCCGCAACCCGGCTTAGGACACCGTTCGAGCCGATGATCGCGGTGTTCACCGCCCCGGCAAGCATGAACACGCCGATAAGGACTACAAAGCAGTGAAAGGCGAGGCGGAGTACATACGGACCGGCCAGAAACATCGATAAGCCGCCTATCAGATTATCGAGATACCTGGCCCGCTGATCATCAGGGATAATCATCACCGCGAAGAAGGAGACCAGCGAGGTGAACAACAGGCTGTAGACGAAAATAATGAAGCCGGCTTTCTCGAGGTTCTTCTGCTTGGGTGCGGCGATCTCGCGATTCACCTGCGCCAGCGTCTCTTCTCCGCTAAGCGCCAGGACAGAATGCCCCAGGCCGATAAGTACAGCTATGACGGTAAAGCTCGGAAGTACGGTTCCTTTGAGCCAGCCTAAAGAGGAATCGTTGAAGTGGTAGTTCGCCGGAGTCGGCGCAGGCACCGCATGATATCCCTGCGTCACGAGAGTAAAGACGCTCCAAAGGATCAGCATCACCACCATCACGGTGGTGGCCTGCATGATCCGCAGCGCTCGGGTACTGGAGAACGGTACGCCGATGAGATTGGTGTACCAGAAATACATCGTGACCAGAGCTGCAAAAGCCGCCGCAAACCAGGGCGCCGGAACATGCATCCAGCCCAGGCGGAAATGCTGCCCGATCTCATTCAGAAGTGCGGCGAAATAAAGCCCGGCACTTACCCCGCTGATCGGCCCAGTAAGCACGTAGTCAAACATCAGCGCCGCGACAGAGAACTTTGCGGCAGTCGCCCCCATGGCTTCTCGAACCACGCGGTAGACTCCGCCCCGAACGAACATGCTGCAGCTCTCGATATAAATAGCGCGAACCGCGTAGGAGAACAGCATGATCGCCAGGATGAACCACGGCGCTGACTTGCCGATCGCCTGCTCAGCGATGCCTCCCACATAGTAGGCTGAGGACCCGAGATCACACAGAACGATGGCCGAAGCCCTCCAGAAGGAGACGAACGACAGCATGACCGTGACTGGAACAACATATTTCCTAAGAGGTGCTGCTTTCGTAGATGGCATAGACTTCGGTTACCTCAGGCCCACCATAAAGCACATTGACGGGAGTCCGCATGCGACCAAAGATCTCGTAGGCGACTTCCATTTCTGACGGGATGCCAGGCGCGACTCACCTGCTTGCGTTCGCGCGCTTCCTCACCACATTCGAACGCTGCCCGCGTAAGGAAGGCATCTAGAATCTGCGTGTTCTTTGGTCCCGTGCTCCTTAAGCTTGCCTCATGGTCTTAAGCATGGCATTTACGGAATTTTGATGCCTTGACGGAGTACCATCGGAAGATTGCGGTTTGCGCGGGAATAGTGAGTCTGAAGCAGGTAAGCGGCACCCTGGAGGAGCAGTGGAGGACGATTCTAGGTCGCCCTTTCGCAGATATCTCGTTCAACGCGAGGCTTCCAGCGCAAAGCGCCTCTCTCTCGCGCTGCTGCTGGCGATAGCGGCAGTCGCGCTTGCCGCGGTCTCTTTTCTTCTCCACGTCAACTTATCGACTGCCGGATCAGTCGAGCTTCTTCTCGTACTCATTGTTGCCTTGCGACTGGGCTTTCTGAATGCGAGCGTGGTCTCCTTCGCGGCATTCTTATGCTTGAACTTCTTTTTCACAGAGCCTGTATTCACCTTCGCAGTAGTCGACCCGCAAAACTGGGTGTCGCTGTTTACTTTTGAAGCTACCGCACTTCTGGTAAGTGGCCTTTCTACTCAGGTCCGACTCCATGCAGATCGGGTGGAGCATCAGCGAGTTAGGGCCGTAAAGCTTTACGACTTGAGCCGCGCAATCTTGCTCATTGAGCAGCGCGACCCGCTCCCTCAGCAACTCTCGGCCTTGATCCGCGGAATCTTCTCCGTCGACGAGGTCTGTTTCCACGTCCGGAGCGATGGGACCGAGTATGAGCCACGAAGCCGCGAGGGGCCATCAGCACAAGCGTCAGGCAGGCACATCGTAGAAAGGGACGACTACGGCGCGCGGGTATCGCGCCGCCTCATCCGCCTCGGTGGAAATACTCTCGGAGACATCAGCATGCATGGTTGGGAAGTCGACTCGCTGACCGCTGATGCCGTCGCATCCCTTTGTGCGATCGCCCTGGAGCGCGCCCGGGCGAGTCAACGCGAAGCTCGTGCTGAGTTGGAACGAGACGCAGAAAGACTCCGCACTGCTGTGCTCGACAGTCTCGCGCATGGTTTCAAAACGCCGCTTACAGCTATCAAGATGGCCAGTTCTGGGCTGATCACTCTTAACCGGCTGAACGAGACCCAGGCGGAACTGGTCTCTATCATCGACGACCGGGCCACTATGCTGAGCCTGCTTACAACGCGGCTGCTGCAGACCGCAACACTAGAGGCGAAGGAGATGCGTGTACGCCGCAGTAGCGTCTGCTGGAATCACCTGCTTCAGAATGTTACAGAGAATCAGGATCAAACGGTGAGATCAAGAATCAGCGCAGAAGCCTTGGATGATCAATGTAGCGATCGCATGGATCCGTCCTTGATCGAATTATCGCTGCAGCAGCTTCTTGACAACGCAGCCAAGTACTCTGCTGTTGGAACTCCGATCAACATCCGCATTGCTCAGATGGACACGGAGACGTTCATCGTAGTCGAGAACAAAGCCATCCCCGGTCAACTCATCCCTGAGGGAGAGCGAACCAGGATTTTCGAGAGGTTTTATCGGGCGCCCGGCGCCAGGTCCGGGCCCGCCGGGACAGGCTTGGGCCTCTCGATCGTCAGAAAGATTGCGCAGGCTCATGGTGGCCGCGCCTGGGTTGAATGTGCGGGGGACGACACGCGGTTCATTTTCACAGTACAACGCCAGGAAACAGGAAAACATGGCTGATGGTCAGGTAACCGTCTTAGTAGTCGAAGACGACACTGCAATCAGACGGGGGCTAAGAGCCACCTTAACGGCCCTACAGTTTGAGGTTGGTGAAGCCACAAGCGGAGAAGATGCAATACAGCGCCTCCGAACCACTGAGTACGACCTCGTCTTGATGGACTTGAATATGCCCGGAATGGGCGGTGTCGAGGCATGCCGTCGCGTCCGGCGTGAGTTCCCGCAAATGTGCATCCTCGTGGTGACCGTGCGCGATAGAGAAGAGGACAAGGTCGAAGCACTGGACGCAGGCGCTGACGATTACATCACCAAACCATTCCGATTTGGTGAACTCACAGCCCGCATGAGAGCAGTGCTCAGACGAACCCGGACGCCTCCCCGGGCGGCCGAAGAGGTCGTCCGAATCGGCGCCTTCGAGCTGCATCCCGGCGCGCGATCACTCAAGAAGCATGGTCACGAAATCCGGTTGACCCCTACTGAGTTCAACCTGCTGGCCCTCCTCATGAGTCATGAAGGTCACCCGATCATGCACGCAAAGCTACTCAGTACGGTCTGGGGACCAGAGTACGGGGACGAAAAAGAATACCTTCGCACTTTCATCATGCAACTTAGAAAAAAGATAGAAGACGATCCGTCCAATCCGACCTATCTGAGGACCATCAACTATCTCGGCTATGCTTTCGTGGGACCAGAAGAGGATACGTCGACGAAACGACAAAACCAACGGGGTTCTGGCGCATAACGCGCTCGGCCATCATTTCGACAGATCTGGAAAGCTGAGTTTGTGCCGCAGGTATCCGCGCACCCCCAGGATGATCACGTCTTGGTCAGAGTGACGCTCCGCCAACAACTTTCAGGGCTGCTCAGCTTGCTCACCAAGCAGTCCTCAGCTTTCCTTATGAGTTCCCGTGTACTTCACAGCCTTAGCTATTTGCACCAGAGCCCCGCGACGTAGCCGCAGTAAAGGCGTTCTTCAAGAAAGCGATCAGGCACGAGGGAAGACCGCCACATA
>CAXUND010000077.1:0-15140 GCA_964252445.1 uncultured Acidobacteriaceae bacterium
TTGGCGGCGGACCTGGCGGGCGCTGTCTGCGCAACCAGGGCGGCAGCACCAAAGATGAAGAAAGCAACGAGGTATATGGAACGGCGGCGAGCAGGCATGCTGCCATTATCTCCATGCGGAGAACGCCGCGTCACCTGCATCCTCTCTTACCACGTAAGCCGCGTAGCAGAGCGGGCAAGCGCAGGCTTCGTGCGCACGATCAGTGCTGCCTCCATGTGCGGCCGGTCTTCTGCACGCTAGCGAGCAGTGAAGATGAGGAAATAATCCTGCCCGTCGGCCTTGGTGAAGTCGTACCTGGCCTCGACACGAAAGCCGGCCTGCGCCATTTCTTTCTCCACAATCGCGCGATCCAGCCCGTGGTCTGCACCGTTGCCGTTGCGGTCGATGATGCCAATGCGTGCGCCGGGCCGCAGCGCCGGCTTCAGGGCGGCGAGTAAGGCCCCAGGATGCGCAACCTCGTGGTAAACCTTCAGCATCAGCACCGCGTCCACCGAGTCAGGCGGCAGTTTAGGGTCGTCGGGTGTGCCAAGGATGGTCTGGATGTTCGGGAGCTTCTCCTTGCCGGCGCGGTCCTTGATGTACTTGATCGCTTCAGGGTTGATGTCTTCGGCATAGATCGTACCCCCTGGAGCGACACGGCGCGCGGCACGCACGGTAAACCAACCGGAGCCCGCGCCCAAATCGGCGACGTTCCGACCCGGCTCAATGTGAAGCAGGGTCATGACGCGATCGATTTGCAGTCTCTTGTCGCGGTCCGGGTACTCAAAGATAGAGAGATCGCCCGAGTAGGGGGTGCTGGTGGGGCGCTGCGGCTCTTGCGGGCGTGCAGGCAGGAAGGTGGCAAGCAGCAGGAAGACGGCAAGGGAGCGCGACAGAAGGTTCACTTCTACAGCATGGGCTGAGTAGCCGGTGCTGGGCAAGCAACGTCAGCTACTTCGTTTCAGCTGGCAACCAGCTTATGGTCAGCCTCGGCGCGCGAGGCGGAGAAACACTTCGATAATGCGGACAGCGGCCTTGAACGATCCGCTGAGCGAGCCGGCTACCTTGGACACGCCGCCCTGGCGGTTGCGGTAGCTGACCGGGACTTCCAGGATGCGCAATCCTCGGCTGGCGGCTTTCATCTGCATCTCGAGGTTCCAGCCGTAGGTCATTTCGGACATCTGTAACCCTGTGAGAACCGGCCTTGAAATCGCACGGAACGGCCCCATGTCGGTGTAGCGAACCTTGTAGAGGCGGCGTAGCAGGATGCCGGCCATCCAGCCCGCGAAAAGCTGAGAAAGAAGCATGCTGCCGGGCTCGCGCGTGCCGCTCATGCGGGAGCCGATCACGAAATCGTAGTCCCCGGCGAGGACGGGTCCGGCGATCCCGTCAAGCTCTGCCAGCACGTCGGAGCCGTCACCGTCGAGGAAGACGAGCACATCGGAAGCCGGGTCGGCAGCCTGCCAGCCACTAGAGCACGCACGGCCATAGCCTCGCATCGGCTCAGAGATGACGCGAGCGCCGGCTCCGGAAGCCACCGCGGCGGTTGCATCCGTGCTGCCGTTGTCGACCACAATGACTTCGCGGACGCCCTGCGCAAGCGCGTCGCGGATGACCGCAGCGATCGCCTGTTCTTCGTTGAGCGCGGGGATGATGATGCTGACGCGCGAATTGGTCACAGACTCCAGCGCAGGCCGCAGCTGGCGCAGGCGCGCGGCGGCTCAGAGCTCATCAGCTGCTCGCGAAAGTGCTGGTAGGCCTCGCCGTTCCAGATCTCGCGCAGTGTCTGCTGGGTGGCGTCGCCAAGTGTGTAACTGTCGTAGTTATGCATCGAGAAGGGAGCGATGCAGCAGGGGATCGACCGGCCGTTCGCGGTGAAGTACATCAGCGACCAGGGCCGCCGGCAGAGCGACCAGGGATTGTCGTCGCGGCGCTTGTGGATGCTGGTCTCAGGCTCAGTCGCGCCGGAAGCGTTGAACAGGATGCCGAGCGACTCGGCAAGCGCGACCGCGCGGGCGATCACCGCTTCTGTTTCCTCGACACCGGACTCGAACAGCGCGCTCTCGGCGCGGGCCAGACCGATGCTGTTCTCGGTAAAGAAGACCAGCCGCTGCAGGTAGACTTCGCGCACGTCCACCGAGTCGGCGATGCGAACGAAGTTCTCGAGCTGGTCGAGCGTCTCTTTCAAGCCGGTAAGCCATAGTGACACGCGCGGGCCGGCGCCGCCCTGCTCGCGCTGCATGGCGCGGAAGCGGCGCACGTTGGTGACGATGCGGTCGAACATGTCTTTGCCGCGCACCATCTGGAAGACCGAAGGTTCAGCGGCATCGAGCGAGACGCGCAGCTCGTCCAGACCGGCATCAATCAGCGCCTGCCCGTTCGCCTCGGTCAACAGCGTGCCGTTGGTGTTGAAGAGGACGTAGACGTTGCGCTCTTTCAGGTAGCGGACCATCTGCGGCAGGTTCTTGACCAGCATGGGCTCGCCCACGCCGTGGAGGACGGCGCGCTTGAGGTTCGGCACCTGGTCGACGATGCGCACGAACAGGTCCCAGGGCATATCCTTCTCGGGCTCCAGCTCGGCGAAGGTGCGCGGGCAGGTGGTGCAGAGCAGATTGCAGCGGTTGGTGACCTCAAGATACAGGCAGACGGGCTCGTGCTCGACCAGGACGGTGAGCTGCTCTTCCGGGCGCTCAAAGTAACGGCGCATCTGCTGGGTGGTAGGCGGGAGTGCGGTGCTCATGGTTCCCTCGGGTGTCTGGGAGGCGCTGCTTCCGATGCTAAGCTTAGCAGCAGCGGAGGCTTACGATGGCAGCCACGACAGCGACAAAGTTGGTTCCGGTTGAGGTGTATCTCCGGTCAGACTACGAGCCGGACGCGGAGTATGTCGATGGCGTGGTCGAGGAGCGGCCGATGGGTGAATACGATCATGCGACCTGGCAGTATGCAATCCAGAAGTGGTTCATGCTGCACGAAGGAGATTGGAACATCCGTGTTCGTGCCGAGCTGCGCGTCCAGGTAAGCCCGACGCGTTACCGGGTGCCCGATGTGACCGTCTTTGATCGCGCACGTCCCATTGAGCAGATCCTCACCCATCCCCCGATCGCGGTGTTCGAGGTCCTCTCTCCCGAGGACAGAATCAGCCGGATGATGGTCAAGCTTGCAGACTTCGCTCGGATGGGCATCCTGAACATCTTCGTCATCGACCCCCCGAAAGACGCGATTTTTGTGTACAAGGATCATGCCCTGGCGGAAATCGCAGCCGAGGGTTCGGAAGAGCTGGCAGGTAGCCTCGGGCACATTGACTGGATCAAGTTGCGAGAGTTCCTCGACAACTAGGTGTTAGCGAGCCGGCTCCAGCTGCTCGGCGGCTCTCTTTACTCTGCTTCTCTCGATACGAGCAATCGAAAGAGCCTGCAGCCGGGACTCCAACCATCCGTACACGACCAACGCGGCAAAACCGCCGTAGAGCAGCACATTCATCTGGTAGATCCCCTCGCCGGGCATGCCGAGCCGCGTGGCCAGCATGAAGGTGGGCGCCATCACCAGGTAAAATGCCGGCCGCCATGGCACCAGGGTCAGCATCGGGAGCAGCCACAAAAAATACCACGGGTAGTGTGGCGAGAAGCAGAGATTGGTCCCCGCAGCAAGCACCAGGGTGGAAAAGACCAGCCGGCGAGCGCCGGCCGGGCTGGACTGATGCAGGTTAAAATCTCCCCTTTGCCAGGCCCACCAGCTCAGCGCAGCCAGGGCAACAGTGCAGCCGCCCAGGTAAATGGCGGGAGGCAGCGACAGATGCAGCACTCGGTTGGTGAAGGCCAGCAGAAAGAAGCGCGTTCCGGTATTAATCCCCTCTTCCTGGGCGTAGGAGGGCAGGAAACCAAGTACACCCTTGCCGACCCCAAGGTACGGAAGATAGGCGAGCGCCGAAATTCCGGCCATGATCCCGAGCGTCTTCAAGAGCTGCCTGCGCCCATGCTCCGCCAGCGCCGGCAGCAGAGCCAGCGGGTAAAGCTTGGTCAGCACGGCCGCCGCCAGCCAGCCCGCAGTTGCTCCGGTCTTTTGTCGAAGCCGAGCGTAAATCGCAAGCGTGATGAAGCACATGGCCACCGCGTCCAGGTGACCGGAGCTGGCAATCTCCCAGAACCCGATGGGGTGCCAGGCATAAAGCAGGATGCGCTCGCGCGGCAGGTCCAGCATGGTCAGCAGTCGCAGCAGGAAAACGCACATCACCGCCTCAAAGCCGACCATCGAGAGCTTCATGAAGGTCTCGCTGGCGCTGATCCGGGTCACCGCCAGGAAGACCATCTGCGCGACCGGAGGGTAGATGGTGTGCGCATACTCCTTGCGGTTGATGTTGGGGTAGATGTCGTCGTCGCGCAGGAACGCGAGCTCCGGCGCGGCGGGAATGTAGCGGTAGGGATTAATGCCGGCCGCCTGGACTTTTCCGTCCCAGACGTAGCGGTATACGTCGGTGGAAAGGAAGGCCGGTCCGAAGACACAAACCATGCGCACAGCAAGGGCGACGCCGAAGATGATCCCGAGGGTCCAGCGATTGGTTCCGCAGCGTTCAATGAGCGCGATGGCGCCGAGGTACAGGACGATCTGGCCGAAGATGTCTTCGCCGATGCCGTGAACGTAGTGGTGGTACTCGACGACCCCCGCGCGGGCGAGCATCACCAGCAGCAAGCCGAAGAGCAGCAGCGCCGCGTTAGTCGCCACCGGGTGCCCGGCGCGCCCCAGGCTCAACGCCCGGCCCCGGCCACGCGAGCCTCCAGCTCGGCCGCACCCACCGCGAGGTAGGCGCGGGTGTGGGGCGCCTCATAGCCAGGCTTTCTCCGACCGGCGAGTTCCTCCCTCAAGATCTCCAGCGAGGCAGCATCATCCACGTCGTACCAGGATTCAAGCAGAGTGCAGGCGAGTCCCGCATCTCTCGCGCGCTCCAGAGTCTCGGCTGCAACCGAGGCAGTGCTCCAGGCAATGCGGTCAAACAGCTCCCGGTGCGCAGCCCTCATGCCGATCAGGTAGTAGCCTCCGTCTTCAGAGCAGCCCAGCACCCATTCCTTCGCCATCTGCGGGCGTTCCTGTTCTTCAGGCAAAACCAGCGCTTGCGCGGCCTTCACGAACTCGGCCGTGGGTACAGTTGGACTGTCCGAGTCAATCAGGCAGACGGCACTGAAGCCGCAGGCGAACAGGTCCTCGGCAGTGAACAGCAGCCGCTCCCCAAAGCCGTCGCCACGCTGGGGCACGAGCAGCGTGCCGGGCGGCAAAATGCCTGTAAAGGCACGCTCCTCGCCCAGGGGCGTGTACGAGATGACCAGCTGCCCGGGCGATTCGAGCGTCGCGAGGCGCAGGTTTTCGACCGTATCCCGCAGGAAGCACCGGTTGATCTCCGCGCACTCCTCAGGCGTAAGCGGCGGACACAGCCTGGTCTTCACTCGTCCCGGCGCCGGCGCCTTGGCCATCACCGCGAAAGCACATACGCCGCGGAACTCATCGCTGGGCCGGTCCTGGTATTTGCCTGGATACCTGTGCGGATCAAGGATGCGGTAGGGGTGTCCAGGCTCCGCTTCTGAAGCCCTCAAGCGGCCTTCTCACACAGAGCGTATTGATAACTCCTGTCCTGCCAGAGCCGCACCTCGCGCCAGGGTTGCGTCCCGATGAAATGTTGAAATTGGAGGCCGGAAAGCACCTCGCAGCGGGTGGGTCCCGGAACCTTTGTGCCGCCGAGAGCCGCCACCTGCCGCATGGCCCAGAGCGGCAGCTGGGCGCGGGTAACCGAGGTCGGCTCGGCGACGAAGCAGATGCCGCCCGGACGCAGCGTGCGGAACATGGCGCCCAGCGCAAGGTCGCGGTTGGCGAGGATCAGGAATAAGCGCGACGCGAGAATGGCATCAACCTCGTCTGGAAACTCGGCCAGCGAGAGTGCGTCGGCCTTGAGAAAGCGGCAGTTTCTAAGCCGCGCGCGAGCCGCCAGGGTACGGGCGCGGACGAGCAGCTGTTCACAGGTGTCGATGCCCGTCACTTCCAGGTGCGGGAACAACTCGGCGAAGCGGCGCGAGTAGAAGCCCGGCCCACAACCCACCTCCAGCAGGTGGCGTCGAGGGGAAAGGCCGAAGGAGGTGGCGGATGGATCACCAATGACCGCACGAAATGCCCGTGCGATCTGTTCCGTGTGGTCGGTGAATAGATGCTCGCGACAGACTGCGTAAAGCCACCAACATCGATCAAACAGCGACCGCTCTTCGACGTTTGCCTCGGAACATCGACACACAGTAAGCCTCCTGCGCTGGAGTAAGCCATTCTGATTACGGCGACAACCGGATGCCGAGGATGAACGGACGCGGGCGCCTGCCTGCGCACACACAGACTATAAAGCAGAACCGCCAGAGTGCGCCGGTCGAACTCTAGGCAAGCCATCCTCCACCCACGGCGCGCCGGCGTTCTGGTACCGAAGTGCCTCCCCCATCCGCGTCAGCCTCCCTGGAAAAGTCGAGATTTGTTGAGCTTAAGGATAGAGAAGGAATGGGAATGGCCGATGAAGTCCCTGACTGAAGAATCTTCAACCCAGGTTTTCAATGACCCAACGGGTAAGCGGGGCGGAAGTGTCGGCAACAAAGAACGCCAGCAAGAAGGGACTTCCATCCGGGTCGCCTGGAATCCCCGGAGCCGCCTCATGCCCAGCCGTAGATTATGTCTGCCGGCGGCGCCGGCCGATCGAGGTCTGCCGTTGAGTGTCGAGGCAAATAGCGCAGCTGACTTGCCTGACCGGGCGCCGGAGGTCGTACCGAGAGTGCGTGCTGAGTACGTCGCTTCGAAAGCGATTCACCCGCTCGCCCTAGTGCATCCCTTTGGCCGCGAAGAGGATGTGCGAGCAGCCTTTGAAGAGCTCAAGGAGCGCTTCGTCCTGGCGACGAGGGCGACCAGCGACGGCCTATGGGATTACAGCGCCTACAGCGAGCAGATGTACTTCTCCGCACGATGGCAAGGCATTCTCGGCTTCCCGGAGGAAGAACACGTCGGCGGTCTGGAGCACTGGACTGAGCGCATGCACCCGAAGGACGTGGATCGCTTCCGCGCAGATATGCAGAGCCATCATGAGCAGCCTGCGGGCTCTTACGAAAACGAGTACAGACTTCAGCATGCTGATGGTTCCTGGCGCTGGATCAAAGTACGCCTGAGCACGGTGAAGGAACCGGCGACCAACAGGCTGCTGCGTGCGGTGGGTACGATTACCGACGTGACCGTGCGACGGTTGACCGACCCTTTAACCGGGCTCCACAACCGTTTTTCCCTGTTGGAGGAACTTGAGAAGCGGCTTGAGCAATCGCAGCAGAACAAGCATTCCTTTGCCGTTCTGTTCGTCGACTTCGACGCGTTCAAACGCATCAACGATAATTTCGGCCACTGGCATGGGGATCGGGTGCTGGTCGAATTAGCACGTCGGATTGAGAAGTCACTCGAGGCCCGTCCCAGAACTCCGGGAGCAGAGTTAAACTCCGCTGCCTCCACCAGCCTTGCGGCGCGACTCGGGGGGGATGAATTTGTTGTCCTGCTGGACAACGCAGAACAGGAGGACGCCTCGGCCTATGCGGGTCGCCTGCACCGACTGCTGGAGGCGCCGGTCCGCTGCGGTGACCAGGACCTCATCCTGAGCGCCAGCGTGGGCATCGCCATGGGCCTGAGCGGCTACCGGAAAGCAGAAGACCTGCTACAGGATGCTGATGTCGCCATGTACCGGGCCAAAGCCGGCGGCAAAGCGCAAAGCTGCTTCTTCTCCTCAAGCATGAAGGATGCGGTACGCGCGCGGATGCGGGTTGAGGTGGATCTGCGGCGCGCCGTGGAGCGGCAGGACGCTCGTGAGCTCTTCATGGTCTACCAGCCCAAGGTGCTGCTTTCTACCGGGGCGATCACCGGGTTTGAAGCGCTGGTCCGCTGGAATCACCCGACACGCGGCATGGTTCCGCCGGATGAGTTCATCCCCGTCGCCGAAGAGAGTGACCTGATCCTGAGCCTGGGACGGTGGACGCTGAAGGAGGCGGTGCGACAGCTGTCCCAATGGCGTCGCGCTGGTGAAGTGACCTCCATGACCACGGTAGCTGTGAACCTCTCGGCGCGGCAGTTTGGAGACACAAGTCTGGTGGAGACGATTCGCGAAATCCTTACCGCGGAGCAGCTGCCTGCCCGCTGTCTGGAGCTCGAGGTTACGGAGCGGGTGCTTATCGACGACACCTCGGCCGCTCTCTCGACCCTTCAAGAGCTGAAGGCTCTCGGCATCGGACTTGAGCTCGACGACTTCGGCATGGGCTACTCCTCCTTGAGCTACCTGCACCATCTTCCGTTTGATGCCCTGAAACTCGACCGGTCCTTTGTCAACTGCCTGACGGAGGAAGAAGACAGCGCGGCCATCGCTCGGACCGTCATCGCGCTCGGCAATGCATTGAAGATGGAGGTGCTCGCCGAAGGTATTGAGACCACCGAGCAGGCACAGCGATTGACAGCCATGGGCTGCCTCTACGGCCAGGGCTACTTCTTCTCGCGACCGCTTGCGCCCGACCAATGTATACGGCTGGCTGCCTCACCCGACCATCCACGAAAAGGACTGGCCATCATGCCTGCGGCATCAGCCCGCAACGGGAGGCGCTTGCCGCAGCCCGCCAAAACAAGCCTCCACGCTGTAGCCTTTCTCCCCTCGCCCTGAGCGGAACTGTGCCGGGACCAAGAGACATTCCAGCCGCCGCGCAACAGCTTCCTGCCTGCTGTTCTCTTGAACCGGCTATCCGGAGTTTGGCTCTGCTGCGATGCAGACGAACCCTCCCTCCAACTCAGGAGTGATCTTCTACTGCTCTACGCGGCGCAGCACCACCGGGATGCTGGTCGGAGTGCGCGTGTTGGGGTTCCTTGATGGGTCCGATCCGTTCGGCGGCGGCCCCACAGCCGGGCGCGAGCCGGTTGGGGCCTCGGGATGCGGGGGGTTGAAGCCGGCTGCAACCGTGCGCTGCAGCTGAAGCTGATCGCCGGCCATGGTGCCTGAGTAGGTGTTGTTTCCAGCCTTGAAGTAGATTGCCTGTCCATCCACTTTGCCGTCCGTGATCGGGATCGCCGCGTCGCTTCCCCCGAAAAATCCCCCTGCGCTACCCTCCATGGAGCCGGTCAGCGTGGCTCCGTCCTGATGGAGCGTAAACACCATCGGGCTGTCACCCGCGGACGTCGCAATCGGCCTCCACAAACCGGAAAGCCCCGGCCCTGCCGGCACCTCGCGTTTCCAGGGCGCCACCTGCGGACGCAGCACTGCCTGGTTCGCCGCGAGGGTGACGCTGGCGGAGGTGAGCCCCGGAGACTCGGCCTCGATCGTGATGCTTCCTGCTTGCTTCGCCGACTGCACCAGTGCCAGGCAACAGCCGCTGAATGCCTTGCGCACGGCGCCTTTATCTGACTCGTGGTCGGTCGGGTCCCCGTTGCCGACGCCGATCAGCTTTCCAGCTCCCGAGACGCGAAACCTGACCACGTGGTCCGTGATCGGCAACACGCGGCCTTGCGCGTCCTGCACCTCGACCGAGAGCGACGCCACATCCTCTCCATCAGCCGAAAGCTGCTGCCGATCGGCGGTCATGACCAGTTTCGCCCCTGCGCCCACAGTCTCCCGCTTGGCGGTCATGGCCACCTTCCCGCCTTTGGACCCGCGAGCTTCAAGCGCGCCCGGCGCGTAGGGCACCACCCAGGCCACGTGCGAATCTTTCTTCACGTCCTTCGAGCCCAGGCTCCTGCCGTTCAGAAACAGCTCCACGCTGTCGAGATTTGAGTAGACCCAGACGGCAATTTCCTTGCCCTCCATGCCCTCCCAGTTCCAATGCGGAAACAGATGCAGCACCGGCTGCTGGGTCCACCAGGACTGGTAGTAGAAAAACGAGTCCTTGGGAAAGCCGCAGGTATCGATGATCCCGTACTGCGAGCTGATGTTGGGCCAGCCGTTCGGCGAAGGCTCGCCGCGATAGTCAAAGCCCGTCCACACGAACCCGCCCGCCAGCCACTCCTGCGCGTCGCAGAAGCTCCACCATCCCTCGGCCGACGCGCGTCCGGTCGTGGTGTAGGGGTCGTAGGAGCCGACATAGCCCTTCTCAAAGTCGGTGATGTAAATTCCGCGCGTCCCTACCGCGCTCACCGTCTCCGTACCGATGACCGGCTTCTCAGGATGAGTCTTGTGATACGCGGCGGCTTCGGGATCCTGGTAGTTGTAGCCCATTACATCGCACTCGACCAGCCCGCCCACGCCGATCGCCCGTATCGGCGCGATCGACACCGGGCGCGTGCCGTCCTGCTCGCCCGCTACCGCCTTCATCGCGGTGAGGATGTGCAGGCCTGTCTCCGTATTCGCCTGGCCCTCTTCATTCCCCATCGACCACATGAAGACGCTCGGATGATTGCGGTCGCGGCGGACGAGGTCGCCGAATTGTGCCAGCCCCTCGGGGTTCGATGACATCATGCGAGTCTCGTCAAAAACCAGCATGCCCAGCTCGTCGCAGGCTGTCAGCAGCTCCGGCGTCGGCGGATTGTGCGAAGTGCGGATCGCATTTGAGCCCATCTCCTGCAGCTTGCGCACGCGCAGCGCCTGCACCGCATCCGGCAGCGCCACACCCAGACCGGCATGGTCCTGGTGATTGCAGGTTCCTTTCACCTTTACCGGCTTGCCATTCAAAAAGAACCCCTTCTGCGGGTCAAACTCCACAGTGCGAACGCCGAAGGGCGTCTCATAGCGATCAACGATCGCGCTGCCCGCGCTCACCTCGGTGACGAGCTTGTAGAGATTTCTTTCCTCCAGAGACCACAACTGCGCGCGCCGGATCACCGCCGTCTGCTCGTAGGTCTGCTCGCCTCGAGCAGCCACCGGCATGGGAGACGAGACCGTTCTGCCCACCGGCTTGCCTGCCGGGTCGAGCAGGAGCGAGGCGATCCGCACGTTCTGCGTCTCCTTGCCCTGGTTCCTCACCGCGGTTCGGATCAAAACGGTCGCATCCCCGCCTGCAACCTTAGAGGACACGAAGGTCCCCCACCGCCTGACATGCACGGGGTTGGTCTTCACCAGCCACACGTGGCGATAAATCCCCGCGCCTTCATAAAACCAGCCGTCGCTCAGGGTTGCGTCCACGCGCACCAGCAGGACGTTCTTTTGTCCGGGGAACGCGAAGTCGGTCACGTCGAACGAGAAAGGATCGTACCCTCCGCTATGCACCCCGATATAAAAGCCGTTGAAGACCACCATCGTCTCCCGGTAGGCGCCGTCGAACTCGAGGGTGATACGTTTGCCTGCATCCGCGGCCGGAAGCTCGAAGACGCGCCGGTACCAGCCCACGCTGGTCTCCGGATAGCTGCGTCCCAGGGGATAGAAGCCCTTGCTTGCGAGCGCAGGATCGTTGACGAAGGGCAGCTCGATCGCCCAGTCGTGCGGCAGATCGATCTCCCGCCAGTCGCTGTCATCAAAGGCAGGCGAGCTGGCAGTGATGAAGTTGCCGGTCTTCTGGAAGTTGCCCGATCGCCCGCCCCCGAAGCCAAAATCTTTGGCCGCTTCGGCAGCGTGGCCAAAGTGAAAGCGCCATCCAAAATCGAGCAGCAGCCGTTCGCGCCCGGCAGCCTGGCTCGCCGAGCTGGCAGCCTGCTCCGCCGGCAGTGGCTCCTCGTCAGACTCACTCGCGTGCACCGCGGCCGCGCTGAGCGGACCCATGCCATGGGCCGCAGCCGCCAGCGCAGGTGCAATCAATCCAGCCTTCAGCATGTCCCGGCGTGAAACTGCTTTCATCTACCCTCCAGCAATCGAACAGTAGCGCCACATGACCTTACACCGTCCAGTGACGACAAGTCTTCTCGCAGTTGTGCCGAGCAGCGAAGGGGAGGCCTTCTGATGCATGACTGTGAGTCTGGCCAAGGCAGAGTCATTTCGATCTCACCCGCCATTCGCTGTAACCCGATCTCGCCATCGATCATTCAGCAGACTTGCACTCCTGACCTACTTGCCGGGAAGTATTGCGTCTTACCAGGAATGAATTACACCAGCCGTGATTCAGTTTGCCCTAATATGAAGCAAACAATAATCTTTCGAGAAAAACATCTTATACTTGACTAATAATCCGCGGCTTTCGTAGCGCACGCGGGGCTATGCACGAGAGGCAAAGATAGAGAGCGACCTGAAGCGCCTATCGTCCCCTTGGGATGATTCAAAGGCCTGCCACATTACGCTCACGCCTGGTTGGTAAGCCGAAGAGACCCGGGTCGATCGCTTACTGCTGAGTGAGTGGAATATGTGCAGCTTAAAGGTGATAAGCGCAGCTCTCATCGTCCCTTCTGGCACATAGATTGACCTAAGATCATCAAGGCATTTTGAAGGAGTTCCCCGTCTATGCCGTATGCCCAAGAGCCGCGCACTTCATCCCGCTTGATCCGCCGGTTGGCTTCCCTGCTGCCCCTGCTGTGGCTTTGTGCCTTTGCCGGCGCCCAAGTCTCAGTCTCGCCCAAGAGCTATAGTTTCTCGAGTGCGGCGGGCCACCAGAATCAGGCCGTGGGCACCACCAGCGCGCCGGTTGCCATCACCCTCACGAATGGCCTGTCCACCGCGCTGAGCATCTCGAGCATCCAGATCGCAGCGCCGTTCGCGCAGACAAATGGCTGCGGCGCTTCCTTAGGCGCCGGCTTGTCCTGCACGATCAACGTGACCTACTCGCCGACCGCCGTGGGCTATTCGAGCGCAACGCTGACCATCACCGACAGCGCGTCGAACTCACCGCAAACTGTGGCGATTGCCGGCAACGCGGTGCCCGCAGTCGCATTGACTCCCGCCTCGGGCGGCCTGGGGTACTACAGCCAGATCGTGAAAACGTCAAGCACCTCGCAGACCGTGACCATCAACAACAATCTGTCGACCACGTTAACCATCAATTCCATCAGCTCGAGTACAGACTACCCATTTACGAGTGGTTGCGTCGGCGCAAACGGCACAGGTACGCTGGCGCCGCAGGCCTCCTGCGTGGTGTACGTCTCCTTTGATCCGCAGGCGACGGGAAGTCGCCCCGGCACACTCTCGATCTCAGAGAGCTTCGATAAGAACCCACTCACCGTGCCGCTGACCGGCTCGGGTATCTCGGGCGACCTGGGGCCCAGTGTCATCGTAGAGCCGGCAGGGCCGTGTGTGCCTCCATCGGGTACGCAGCAGTTCAGCGTGACCACCTACGATCCAGGCAGCGCGTCCGTCAAGTGGTATGTCAACGGCGTGCTCAACGGCAACTCCACCCAGGGAACCATCACCTCTTCCGGCCTGTACACTGCCCCGTCGTCCACCGGCACGCACACGATCACGGCCGTGACTACGGGCACGCCCACGGCGGCTTCAGGCACCACCACGCTGACCATCACCACGTCTCCGCTGTTTGAGATCTACCCCTACACCTCGTCTCTGCCGCCCGGCGGTCAGCAGACCTTCCAGCCGCAGACCTGCACCGTGCCGGACACGCTGCCGGTTACCTATACCGTGGACGGCATCGCCGGGGGCAATGCCGCGGTCGGCACGGTGAGCAGCTCAGGCGTCTACACCGCACCTGCAACCGCCGGCAAGCATACCGTCAAGGTCACTGATCCTTCCATCAACAAGACCACGGGCGCGGTGGTGACGGTGTTTTCCGCCATCTCGGCAGATTTCGGCTCGCGCCCGAACACCGGCTATCCCATCAAGGCCAACCTCTTCGGCGCAGGTCGCGGCGAGTCGATCCAGACTACGGAGGACCGCAGCCTGCTGACCAATGCTGGAATCACGGTTTCGCGGCTCTACGCACAGATCCCACTCGTCTACGCCAACGGCCTCAATACGCCCGACTGGACCAAGGTCGATCCCTTGATCCGATCCGTTCAGACCGCAGGACAGCAGGTGATGCTCCAGCTGTCGCTGTCGCCCCCGTTCCTCCAGCCGACCAGTGGCGCCTGCGCGAACAATTCGGCCGCCGCTCCTACCAACAACTCGCAGTGGGCCGCAATTGCCAAGGCGTACGTGGCGCACATGGATGCTAACTTCCCTGGAGTGGTCACAGACTATGAGATATGGAATGAGCCGAACGCGACCGGCATGTGTTCAAGCAACAACCTGAACGCCTACATGGCCCTCTATGCTGCCGCGGCGCCGGCCATGAAGCAGCAGGCCGCCATGGACGGTGTCACCATCCGCGTGGGCGGACCGGTGCTCTCTGGCTTCTCTGCCACATGGATCAACACCCTGCTCACCACCGCGTCGACATATCCCTACGTCGACTTCATCAGCTACCACAACTACCTCTTCGGCGGCAATCAGCGGCAAGTGGAATGGAACACGTACAACGGTGCTCCCTCGCTCTACCAGGAGACGACCGACCCGAGCGTTGGCGCACAGGAGATCTACAGCAAGGTGTACGCCGCCGTCGCCGCGGGCAAACAGCCCTCGCCCACGCAGACGCCCATCTATGTGACGGAGTTCAACACCAACTTCTCCTTTGCGCAGGACTGCTGCCGCAACGATCCAACCTACGCTCCCCTATGGAACGCGCTCTATGTCACCGATATGATCAACAGCGCCTACAGCGGCATACCCGCCCCCTCAAAGCTGGTGTACTTTGCGGGCTCCGCGTACCCGTGGTTCTGTCTGATCGGGATCCCGGACCAGAACATGGACTGCGAGTATTCCCGCGGCAGTACGCCGCAGCCGTACCCGCAGTACTACACCTACCAGCTGCTTGCATCGAGCAACTACCTCGGCTTGTCTGCGGGAGGCTATCTGGCGAAGACCATCACTCCTCCGACCGGCGGCGGTGGGCCGGTGGTGCTTGCCTTCTATAACGCTACGCAGGATGCAATCATGATCACCAATCCTACGTCGGCAAGCTATTGGCAGCTGCCGGTCACGCTCCTGAACACGGGCCTGAACTCGCCGCAGGCTACCCTGTACCAGATTGTCGACGGGGACTCGATAGAAGCTTCATCGCTCTCGTTGACGCCGTCGGGAAGCGGCTACACCACAACCGTAACCATCCCCCCCTACTCGGTGATGGGCATCTCGCTCAAGGGACAGTAACCGCCACGGCGGGGGGGGGGGGGGGGGCGGGCGCGGGGCGGGGGGGCGGCCGCGCGCGCCCGCCGCGGCCCGCGGGGGGGGG
>CAXUND010000077.1:15150-16215 GCA_964252445.1 uncultured Acidobacteriaceae bacterium
CCCGCCCACGGCACTTAACCCCCCCCGGCGGCCCTGCCCGGGCCTGTCTCCTGCCGCCGTGGCCCGCTCGTCACCAGGCGTAATCCGCCTGAGGATTCTGCAAGTTCCAAGCATCGCGCATAGAGAAGGCTCTCGCAACCTCGCCCTGCACGGTCGTTCCGGCAAAACGCGAGGCCGGTACAGGCGCTTTGGCAGACAGCAAAGCAGAGCAGTAGAGTAGCCGACAAGCCGTCTTCCAAGTATGCTAAGCGGTTTAGGATCAATGGAAGTTGTTGAGGGGATGACTTGCTAGGGAATCCTTGGGATCGATTTAACTCTCGACTTCGCATTCCCGCAGGCCGGGAATAGATCGCGCAATCTAATCAACCTAGCTCCCCTTTCGATGGGTGAACTGCGTAGACCGATCTTCTGACTTGTAGAGGTCCCCCATTGGGCAAGATGATCTAGCAGCATGACAAGCGGTTCTCGCATGGGCTCTGCGAGTTCATATTCGACATGTAGTACGGAACTGCTCAGTCTCGCCGCAAGACAACGCGGGACGCTTCGAGAGAGCGTAAGCTCGCCGTGAGCGCCTTCTTCGACGCAGATGGGATCGCGCGCTTGAGCTCACTGAGGCGTACAGGATGCTCGCGCATGGCACAGAGAATCTGGATTGTCCACTTTCCCTGCAACAACTCAACAATCCGCGACACCTGGGCAGCGTAAGACTCAACAATTCTTTGCTGTTTTGCTATCATTAGCATCAATGAATGGTAGCTCAGACCGATAGAGATGCGTTGGTCGCCGCTGCCGCATCCGCGGGCAAAGGACTTAGCGATATTGAAAAGGAAGATAACATGTGGGAAGCGCCCGCACTCGCGCCTCCTAGAGCCTAGACAACCTGCAGGTCTCAGCCTTATCGCTCCATCGGCTTCGCGAAAAGACTCGCTTCGTTTATGCTATCTATAGCATCTAATCGTTAGACGGCGGAAGGACATCGCGATTGCAAAAAGTTACCAAGGATGCGGGCGGTGCCCTCGCGGAGATGCTCTTCGACGGCATGGCCATCATGTCAGGAGGCTTTGG
>CAXUND010000078.1:0-15981 GCA_964252445.1 uncultured Acidobacteriaceae bacterium
AACATCGGAGACGAGAGCTGAATCGAACTTTCGGTTCCGTTGCTACCGGACCCCCCTGTTCGAAACGCCTGTCTCTCGAGCCGCGTCGCCGAACAGATGCCCCGTCCGACTTGCGGACCTTTGCCGGGTCAAACTGCACGTCGGCGATCATCGCGTAGAACGCTCATAGTCGTCTTCTTCTTGATGGATTCGTCAGGATCCGCGACCCACGATGCGCCGTGACCGGTGACTTTTATAAGCGACGTGAAGCCGTAGACGAGCGAGTACGTGTAGCCGTCGCCGTAGGAGTAAGCTACCTACTCGCGGTAATAGCGCGAGCGGAGCACCTTACCGTCCGACGCCATGCGGACGCCGTCTCTAGGCAGCAAACCGCCGGAGTTCGGTCACAGCGTCAACCATGGCGTCGGCAAACGTGGAGAGCTCGCTCTCGGTGGTGGATCGTCCGGGAGAGACCCGAAAGGCCTGCCTCGCTCGGGCTATGTCGCCAAACATCGCAATGAGCGCATGGCTGGTCTGCACCTTGTCGGTTGCGCAGGCGCTAGATGCGGAAAAACTGGCAACCTGATTAAGCCGATGGATGAGGGCAAGCGGCTCAATGCCGGCGATAGACAGTGAGACGTTTCCTGGGATGCGCTCCGTAGGATGACCGTTCAGAAGGACGCCGTCGACCAGCTTGGTCAATCGCGCCATGAAGCCGGCGCACATCGCGTGGAGCCGCTCGCCCTCGTGACGCCCCTCGCGCCCTGCGATCTCGAGCGCCTCGCCTAGCCCAACGATGAGTGGTACCGCGAGAGTCCCCGACCGACGGCCATGTTCCTGGCCACCTCCCCAGATCGTCTGCTCCAGCTTAGCACGGGGTGATCGGGACCGGGCGTAGAGAGCGCCGACGCCCTTCGGCCCGTACGCCTTGTGGCCGGACACGGAGGCGAGATGAATGTGCTCAGCCAGTACGTCCACCTTGCGGTGCGCCAAGAGTTGGGCAAGGTCCGTATGGAAGAGCGCGCCGTGTCGTTCCACAATTGCGCCGAGCTCAGACAATCTTTGCGTCGTACCGACCTCGTTGTTTGCAGCCATGACTGAGACGAGGCCGGTATCATCCCGCATGGCCTCTTCAAGCATGGCTGGATCGACACGGGCGTAGCCGTCAACCGGGAGTAGGGTGAGCTCAAATCCTTCACGCTTGAGCTGACGGAACGGCTCGAGAACGGCTGGATGCTCAATCGCCGTGGTAATCAGGTGCCTCCGATCCGGCCGCGCGCGTGCCGCGCCAAGGATGGCGATATTGCTTGCCTCAGTGCAGCTGCCGGTAAAGACAATCTCGTTCTCGCGCGCACCGAGTGCCGAAGCCACTTGCTCACGCGCCCTAGCGACTGCCTGCTGTGCCCGATTACCATGAATATGCTCGACGCTCGACGCGTTGCCAAATACTTCGGTGAAGTAAGGCAGCATAGCGTCCAGAACCCGACGATCGACCGGTGTGGTCGCATTGTGGTCGAGGTAGATCGGTTCAGAACGCTCGGTCATCATGCTGCTGCAGCCAGGCGCGCGACGTCCGCTGGTCCTTTGGCACGGACCGAGAGGATCGCGACGCCACGTTGTATGTGAGCGCGTAATCTGAGGATTAGCTCGTCGTTATCGAGCTGCTCACCGCCATTCTCCTCAACGAAGCGTAGCATGGCCGCCATTAGGCCGTTATAATCGCCGGTGAGCGTATATGCGTTGAACTCCTGCCCACCGTCGTCGATCACTGCCGGATGCCCAATTGCACCCTCTTCAAGGCTGAGCATAATTGCGACGCGACAGAGTAGATTGGGCGTGAGCCCAGTTCGCTGACGCAGCGAGCGGAGGCGGCTCGACGCATCAGCTGAGATCTTAAGCTTATTGAACCGCATGCCACGCTTGCTCCTCACCGAAATAGCCAGAACGTGCGGTAGTCGAACGTGTCTTCGGATCGTAATCCAATCGATACATATGGCTGATTGCTGGGGACAGCCGCCCTAACAGTGCGTCGTCGACTTCCGTATCTGTCGAGAGGACGATGACCTGATGGCTTGCTTCGGGGAAATAGCGCTCCACAAGCGCAGCTCGATGCTCTGAGTCGAGGCGAGCGAGCGGCGTATCGATGATCATGGGGAGTGCTCTGCCACTTGTGCGCGCGAGCGCCCAAAGCATGGCAATTGCGTAGACCTGCTTTTCGCCGGCCGACAGCTCCGCTTTTGGGATCTCGCGACCATTGCTGTCGACCAGTGTGGTGGCAAACGTTATTCGGTCGACCCGCACATCAGCAACGAAACCTCCTTTGCGCGCGAGATGATTGAACCGGCGGACGAATTCACGTTGGAGTTGAGCCAGCTTCGTCTCGAGTAGCCGTTCTTCATATTGCTGGAGGACGCGGCCGATCCGGCCGGCGAGCGCCGCCCGCCCCTCGGCTGCCTCAGCTTCCTCCTGAGCTCCAAGCAGACGCTCCCGTTCTCGCTTAGTCGCTGCACGCTGGAATTCTAGACCGCGTAACTCCTCCTCACGGGCGCGGAGCTCCGCCTCCATCGCACCAACCCGCTGCTCGGCCAAGATCAGCTCGTCCAGAACCACACCAGAGCCTTCACCTGATGCCCGAACGAGCTCGACCTCGACTGCCCGGAGCCGCCGGCCTACCTGATCCAGTTCCGAAGCGAGGAGACCTGCACGAGCCCTGACTGAATCCTGAACCTGACGCAGACGGTCGAGCAGTGTACTGCGCTCCCCCAGTTCCAGTTCACCAAGCGGCTGATCTTTCCTTTCGGTCTCGAGGGCAGTCGAGAGGAACACCTCAAGATCGCGCCAGTGTGTCTCCTTCCAACTTGCTTTGCGCGGCGGAATACCATCCGCACGCCAAGCTAAGATGCGTTGGCGGAGAGAGGCGGCCTCGCGCGCCTGGGAGGAGGTCGGACGCGACAAGGCCTCTATTAGCTTCGAGACGAGTCTGGGCGCCGTCGCAAACGGAAGAAGCCCTCCCGCCAAATCGCGCAGCTCGGCTTCCCGGCGAGCGATTTGCTGACGCAGCTCGTCTCGGGTAGCTTCGAGTGAGCCCCGCTTGCTCGCGGCATCGCCGCCCTCGGCAGAGAAGCGCTGTCGAAGGTTCGCAGCGACTCGAGCTTGACCAGCTCGTCGGGACGTTAGTTCCGCAACTTGCTCCGTCATGTCGGCAGTGCGTCCGTCGAGTTCAGCTTCCAAGCGCACGACGTGTTCCAGCCGGCTTGCAGTCTCGCCATCTTCGCGATTGCTGCGGCGAGCTAGAAACAGACCCAAGTCCGTCCTCAAGCGGCCGACTAGCTCGATGCCAAGCAGCCCACGGACAGCATCTGCAAGCCCCTCGTCGATGTCGTCCCGAGCAATGTCGGCTATCTTCTCGCCATCAAAGAAGAACAACTGCGACACGCCCGGAGGGATGAGCTCTTGGAGAAAATGGTGCCACTCGTCTGGCGGAACCGAGGTGATTGGCCTCCCATCCTTCTCCAAAGCTAGGGTTTCCACTGGTTTCGTGCCCTTACGGGTCCAGCGCCGCGTCACACGATAGCGGTGTATCTGACCAGCTTCAGCGTAATCAAACTCCAGCCCAACGGATGAAGCTCCTACACAACGGCTATCCGGGCCGACGTGCATTCGGGACAGCAGATAATCTTCATACTCTGCCTGAGCAACACGATGTCCGAGAGAACGACGCCCGTACAGGGCGAGGCGGACAGCCTCCAACAGAGTGGTTTTTCCGGCACCGTTGTTGCCGCCGAATAGGATCACCGGAGTCTCGCGTCCGGGTGTGCGCCGGGGAATGAGATCAAGAAGCTGTCGGCCACGATACAGGCCGAAGCTGTCGATTTCGATGGATCGGAGGATCACTGCCCTTCCTCCTCCGCGTCGAACATTAGCTCCGGCTCGTCTTCAAGTTGGTGAACTGCATGAGCCGGCCTGACTTCGACCAGAAGCTCAGCGCGCCGCTCCTTTATCACAGTGTCTAGATCGCGCCACTCAAGTCGAAACGCTTCTTCGATCCGTGTGTGAACAGCGTGCCGCCGCTTTAGCCCGTGCGACGCACGCTCGATGTCGAGCAAGCGCATGACGAGCTCGGTAGGGACGTTGTTCGCCGCACAGATCGCGTCGAGCAGCTCGCCGTCCGCCGCTGTAAAGGCAACTGCATCCTCTGAGACCCATGCCGGTTCCACCCAATCCTTCTGAGTTCCGAGCGTCTCTCGAGCAATGCACGGCACTGAATCGGGCCAGTCACCGCGCTCGGTTCGCCACAGCCGTCGGATCTCATGCAACTCGGCTTCGTGAATGAGGACAGGCGCCTCACCTGGCGGTGCTTGGCTAGCGACTTGACGCTGTGTCTCGAGGAGCTGGCGCAGCAGCTTGCGGCAGAAGTCTAGTGTATATGGCCCAGGGGCGGGACGGTCGCTGTCGCCGATGAAGGACACTTTTCCCGTCCGGCGACGATGATCACGAAATTCGAGCTTCCGAGCAGGGTCTTGGGTTTCCGCCAACATGTCTCGATATTCGAGCAGCGGTGTCAGCCACTCCTCGCCGGCGTCGATCATCGCTTCCATAGCTTTGTCGCGCTGGACCACAGTGCAGACCCAGCAACCAAACCGTGAGTTACCGCAGGAAGGCGTGGTCGTATCCACAACTAGCGGGCATTCGCCTGAAGCTGCGTTGCGGTACATCGCGACAAGGTCGCGATTGTCATTACCCCAAGGAGACGGGTTTTGAAGGAGATAGGTCCAGACGTCGTCCGTGGAAAAGTCTGAAATCGGCGCATAGACAAACGCATTGAGAAGCGAGGAGTGCCGGGAAAGGCGTGATCCCTCGATGCGGTGCAGCGACATCACCTGTGCGCGTGTCGCCGACTCCTGAGAGCGAACACCCAAAACCATGACAACCTCGCCAAACTCGGTGACGCGGCTTTTGATGAAATCGTTCGCAGGCTCTATCTTGAGGCGTTCCGTGCACCAGCGGAAGCGACGTGAGGGGGCTGGATAACCTCGCCCAATCAGGTTGACCCAAAAACTTCTATCTACCTCCGGAACAACCTTGTGTGTCACGATCGGCAGGCATTGCTGCTCTGCAGCACGGGCGATACGTTCGAGAGAGACGTCGATGTAGCGCGACACCACCGGCGTCTCAACAAGGGTATCGGAGCTGATCACATACACCTTCTTCGTGCGTTGCTCCGCGGGCAGCGCTGAGAGGGCTGCCCAGATCAGCTGAAGCGCAGTCGTAGAGTCCTTGCCGCCAGAGTAACCAACCACCCAAGGCCGCGAGTCTGCAAGGTAAATCTCTCGTACATTTTGATAAATATGAGCGAGGCTTACAGTCCCCCTACTCTCGTCGAGTTTAGGCATTATCGTCCCCTTACGAGTCGACATTCTAGTGCAAGCCTCGAACCGCGTCAGCTGCCGAGGGCAACAGCCTGCGAGAAAGCAGATCGGCCGTGAGCAAGATGCTTGTTCGAGAACGGTTCACCCGTCCGCCCACTAGAGCTCGTCCTTCCCACAGGCTAGTATTTGTCCGCGACCAGTCTATCTGCTGTAATCCGCACAGCAGGTCGCGCCATGTGGACGGGGCTTCGTTGATGGCGCGTGCGCCCGCGATCGCGATCGCCTCTAAAGCGACTCCGTGCGCATGCACCATCTCCCGGCGGAGCTTGGACGGGCATACCTCGCCCCGAGCTGCGGCCAACCAGTCGGGCATGTTGTTGATAATGTGCTGCCAGAACTCGACGATCAACGCCGGATCCTCCGGCGTTGCCTGAATGCCAGCCGAGTTTACAAGCGTCATCGTGGCAGTATGCATATTGCTGAATGCAAATAGCTTTGCCGACCCGGCTGCTATACTGGATCGAGTAAAGTCGACAAGACTGAGGAGGAGGGGAGTCGATTGGATGACTGATCGGCTCAGTTTAGCGCCGGCGCTGCGATGATCGTAGAAGAGACGTAGTGATCGCGCGGGTTTTACGCCATGCTGATTCAGATCGACAAACATTTGCTGGCTGCGCTCCAGCCCTTCATCCGGAAACAGCGTCACGGCGATTGTGTCGCGTCCGAGATGCGGTCGTTGCCGCAAACTCTCTACGATGCCGGCCCGTCGGTGTTGGCCATCATTGAGGAGCAGCGTCGCACTCATATCAATCGCGAGGGTTCCAACCGAGCGCTCGCCAGCGGCGGGTTCGAAACTAAACGCGCCGCTGATCGAAGCTGCTAGTGGCGAGAGTACGTAATTGTTTGCGTTCTCAGTGATGTATCGAGCAAGCGGAGGAACGCGGGTCTTGTTCAGTTCACGTTGGGCTCGATGCTCGGGGGACAAGCCGCTTTGTTCGTAGCGAAACAGGCGCTCCACCATGACGAATGGGATCATGGCAACGTAAAAGGCCCGTCCAGCCTGCATCCCACGAATGGCTGCGAACCTGTACTCGTTGTCCATTCAAACCCCCTTGTGGCCAATAGCTGCGATCCGGCTGAGCCGTGAAGCCCTTCCACGTCTAAAAACAACGTGCCCGTCTATTTAAGACGGGTCAAGGAAAAAGTTGGCCTCGTTGGAAAACCACGTAGTATGGCAGCCATGAAGGCGCTCCTCACTCCGGCCACGTGTCGCGCGTCGCGCGCTTTGTTGGACTGGACTCAAGATCGGTTGGCTCAGGAAGCGGAGGTGGGCATCACGACGGTCAGGACATTCGAGCGAGGCTCCAGTCAGCCAGTCGCTCAGAATTTGGCGGCAATCCAGCGAACGCTTGTAGCGGGAGGGGTTGTCTTTACCTTTGACGATAAAGGTGAGGTTTGCGTCCGGCTGCGCAGCTCTGGAGAGGAGTGACGACAACTCGACTTCTTTATATGATAATGTCCTTTATCGTATTTTGGTGGGCGGGGCCGAACTCGACAACCCATACGGCTGGGTTATTCCCGAACCGTGGTCACTGTGCTACGTGCCGACGGCCTGCGGCTCGTCATCTACCTGAACGACCACCTGCCGGCGCATGTCCATGTGTTCGGAGACGGCGAGGTGAAGATCAATCTACTTGGGCTGAACGACAAACCCGAACTGATCTGGGCCGCAGATTCGACCCGGAGCGAGGTGCGTTATGCCATGCGCCTTGTGGTTGAGCATCATGCGACCCTGCTGCAGCGATGGGAGGAGATTCATGGTCGACCTGACTGACGCCGAGATCGATGCCGCTCTTGAGCGAGGCCGCGCGAGCCGGTCGACTGAGCCTCGCGCCGTGAGTTGTCGCTATGATCGCTCTGCGGAGCGCGTGATTGTCGAGCTTGCCAACGGATGTGTCTTCGCCTTTCCGCCTCAGCTCGCTGAAGGGCTCGACGGCGCAACCGACGAGCAGCTTGCTCAGGTTGAAATTCTTGGCGCAGGGCATGGTCTGCACTGGGAAGTGCTCGACGCGGATCTTTCGGTCCCCGGGCTTCTCGCCGGCCTATTTGGAACGCGCGCCTATATGGCGCGGCAGGGTGGACGTGCGACATCTGCAGCCAAGGCCGCCGCGGCACGGTCAAATGGTTCCAAAGGGGGACGCCCCCGCAAAACGGCTTAGGCACCTCGAACCAAGATGCTGATCCAGCCGCGAATGAGCGAACTCATCCCTGTCGCGCTGGCGGGCGTTCCGACAGTCGTCGCCATGGCGGGCGGACGCGCCGGCATCCGCTTCCTGGAGTTCTTCGCGTCGACGATCCGCAATCCGCACACGCAATGTGCTTATGGCCGCGCGGTCGTTCGAAGGATGGAGACTACACGGCTATCAGACGATCAGATGGAGCGTCCTATGACACCACTCGCTGGACCGTCTCAGTGTCTCGAGACACTGGCTCAACGCGGCATGAAGAAGGGCGACCTCTCCAAGTTCATCGAGGACGCTGTGAAGTGGCGTGTGTTCGACCAAACCCATGGCCGAGGCCAGGAGTGGCTTTGCCGATCTGCCGCCCGACGCGGTCGAGGCTCTGGTGGACGAGGCCGTAACGGACGTGCGGCAAGCCAAGAGGTCCGCTTCCAAGGCGGGCTAACTAAGTGCGTCAGAAGTGACCGGCTACTTCGCAACCAGCTCGGCAGCGTCCGGTGCAATCTCGCAGCGGAGCGCGTTACCATCGCGCTCCAGCAACTGGAGTTTGACCAGCTCCGCCACGTCGGCATGAACACCAGAGTAGTCTCGCTCCAATGCGATCGAGAGAGCACGCGTGCTCGCCACCCCATTGTGCGCGGCGTCATGCTCGAGGATTGCAATCCGGCTCGGCGTCATGCTGCGAAAGAACGCCTTCCAGTTCTCGAAGCTGACCGTGCGCTTGGCCTCGAAGCCTTCCTCCTTGTCGACCGCGGCCGCAGCCGCTTCGACATTGGCGGCGATCTCGCGATCGATCTCCTCGATGCTCACACCCACCCGGAACACCAGCCTGCCCGACATGCTACTTTCCCCGTTCCTGCTTGTTAGGCGCTCGAAAGTCGACGAGGAGCGACCATCTACAGCCAAGCTCGCTTGGCCGTGCGATGTCTCTATCCCGCTCCGCGTAGATTACAGATCACGCGTTTGCATAGCCGTGGCAATGTCGGTCTTGTTGAAGTCCTCGCCTTTAAACAGTAACTCTGTCCCGTAGGTTTTTGCGGCTGCATAGGCAAAACAATCTCCCAGATTGAGCTGCGCTGGATGACCCCGGCCCTTGCCATACCGGGAGAAAGCATCAAGAGCGGCTTCCGCCTCCTTGCTGGTAATCGGTATCGTGCGAACGCCGGCGGTCCCAAGAAACTCCGACACGTCCGCCTGAGCCTCCGCCACACTAGAATGTCGCTTGCGGCACACCCCGAGAGTTGCCTCGAATACGGCGATCGCCGACGTGATGGGCGAGCGGGCGGTGTCTAGCGCGTTTGCCAATTCGTCGGCGTCGGCCTCACGCGTGAGGATAGCGACGATGGCGGACGCATCGACGAACATCACTGCTCCTCGCTCAAGTCATCGTAGAAGGCCTTGTCGGCCTCCAACCCGGTTGCCGGCCGAGCCATCACCCGATCCTGCAGAGAACGCAGCCGCTCTCGAAGTGGCAGCGCCTGGTCCAAGCGGCGCAGCTCGTTTTCCAGCGCCTGCTTCACAGCGTCGGTTTTGTTGATGTGCTTGCGAGCTGCCAGCTTTTCAGCGAGCCGATTGACCTCTTCGCTGCGAATATTGAGCGGCATACGAACCCCGTGTAGGCGCATACACGCTACCGCCCTTGCGTGTTGACAGCAAGACCTAGCTATAGGTTAAGTGCGGCCGAGTCCACCGGGGCGTCGACGTGCCGCCCGAGGTGGAGTGGTTCGCCACCTCAGCAATCCGAGCACGTCGAAGCCGACCACCCAAGATCCTTCACGACGTGGACCAAGCTGTATTCGAGTCGATGAGCTGAGGGTGGCACCCGCTCCGGCACCAGCCGGATCCTGGATCTGGCGGATTGCCCCGTCCGCCTGTAGCCTCTGCCAAGGAGCACCGCCATGCCCGACACGGTCGCCGTGACCCTCGAAGTGGACGAAGCCGCCGCGTCCGCGCTCACCGATGCCCGCACCCGCGCCGCCATGGGACGGCTCGTCAGCCGTGTGCTGCACCCGCAGCGCGGGCCGAGCGACCTGGCGCAGGCTATTGCCGACGCTAAGCGCGAGGCACGCAGTGGCGGGCTGACCGACGCCGATATCGACGCGGGGCTCGCGGCCTACAATGCGGAGCGGCGGTCGGCTCCCACGCAGTCGGTTGCGGAAAGCGGCTCGCCATCGACACGGCGGGATGTGCAGCGCACCGCTCGGCGAAAGCAGTGGCTTGAAGAGAACCGGGACGCGATCGCGTCCTTCAACGACTGGGTCGAGCGCCACGACCTTCCGCTCGCCGAATTTCGTCGGTTCTGATGCAGGCGTCGCCTGCCCTGCCCACTTCCGCGGCTGGATAGCTCATCGATCTCTGGGCTTGCCAAGCGTCGCATACCCGCACGGAACATCACGGTGCCGGCGAGCTGACGCTCCACGATGAGCGCCCGATGCGGGCGAGAGGCTGCATCCTGCCCGACGGCACGACGACAGAGGCCGAATGCCTGTTGCCAGGCTTGGTTGGAGAGTTGGACGGCCAACGAGTGTGGATGCGGCGGCTGGCGGAAACGCCCCTACGCCGGCGAGGTCGTCTGGCGATCGAGCCTGGTGTCGCACTGCGGTTCGTCGATGAGCCTTCCGCGGACGTATCCGCCGCCGATGATGCTCCATCCAGGCCGAAAGACCCGAACCTGGAGCGTGATCTGAACGCCTCGGAGCGCATTCGGGCCATGGTTCGCAGCGATCTCTTCGCGATGCTGCTCTACGGCGCGCTCTGCAACACGACCTGGCGACATGTTGGAACCGATGTCGAGTGGTCCTGTAGCTGGCGGTTCTCCGGGGACATCGTGGCGACGCTGCGGGCTGAGGGGAACTACATGGATTGGTATTGCTCCGGCGGCGAAGATTTCGTCGACGAGCAGGTGCTCGCCGAAATCCGAGGCCTTGGATGGGAGCTGGTAGCTCCCGGCTCAAGCGCGACATGAAACCGAGCCTGATCATGCTGCACACTTGTCGCATCGACATGCCAGTTTGGGTATGAGCGAGCCCGTTCCTGTCGCACTCGCGCGCGTCCCAGCGATCGTCACCATGGCTGGTGACCGGGCCGGCCTCCGCTTCCTCGAGTTCTTCGCGTCGACGATACGTAACCCGCACACGCGACGCGCCTATGGCCGCGCGGTGACGGATTTCCTCGCCTGGTGCGCCGACCAGGGCGTCCCCTCGATCGTCAACGTGCAGCCACTGCACGTCGCGGCTTGGATCGAGTTGCAGACGCGCGAGCATGCGGCGCCCACGGCCAAGCAGCGCCTGGCCGCGCTGCGCCATCTGTTCGACTGGCTCGTCACCGGCCAGGTCGTGCCGGTCAATCCGGCCGCCTCGGTCCGTGGCCCCGCCCACAGCGTGCGTAAGGGGAAGACACCCGTACTCGATCCGGCCGAAGCCCGCCTGCTGCTCGACAGCATCGACGTCGGCACGCCGATCGGGCTGCGCGACCGGGCGCTGATCGGGCTCATGGTCTTCAGCTTCGCGCGGATCGGGGCGGCACTCGCCATGCGGGTCGAGGACGTCTTTGTGCAGAACCGGCGCCTCTGGGTGCGGCTGCGCGAGAAAGGCGGCAAGCGGCACGAGATGCCCTGTCATCACACGCTCGAGGCCTACCTGCACACCTATCTGGACGAGACCGGGATCGGCGTGGATCCGAAGGGCTGGCTCTTCCGGACGATTGGCCGCGGCACCGGGCAGCTCAGCCTAACTCCCCTGCCCCAGGCCAATGCCTACGCCATGGTGCAGCGACGGGCGCTTGCCGCCGGCATCGGCACGCGGATCGGCAACCACAGCTTCCGGGCGACCGGGATTACCGCCTACCTGAAGAACGGCGGAACGCTCGAGAACGCGGCCGCCATGGCGAACCACGTCAGCACGCGAACCACGCAGCTCTACGATCGCAGGCGGGACGACATCAGCCTTGATGAGGTGGAGCGGATCAGAGTCTGAGCTCGGTGAGACGCAGACATGGCTCGCGTCCGAGCCGCTGTTCGAACGGCCCGAACCCGCACCGCCCCTTCACCAAGAAAGGATGGGCGAGCTCACGACGCCTCCCGTATGTCGCTCAACGCCACCATCAGCGTCATCGGATCAGCTGGAGAGGGATCAAAGCCGACGGCCAAGTAGAAGGCCTTGGCCTGCTCGGAGATGGCGTGGACGATGATGCCGCGGATACCGAGCGTATCTGCTGCATGGGCAACGCGCAGAGCGCAGTCCCGGAACAGCGCCCGACCGAGTTCCCTGCCCTGCTGCCCTTGATCGACTGCAAGCCGGCCAAGCACCGCGACGTGGATCGGGTCGGGCATGTTGCGGCGGAAACAGCCAACGCTTTCGGCGACGGCGATCGCGCCTGAGGCGAGTGCGTAATAGCCTACCACCCTGCCCTCTTTCGCGACGACGAAAGTCCTCGAGGCGCCGCTCACCTGGTTGGCGCGTGCCCGACGCCGTAGCCAGTCATCAAGCACATCGACACCCGAGATGAAGGTGCTGAGGTCATGGCTGCCACTAAGCGGCTCAGGCCGCGTCAGTGGCACAAGCTACTCCCAGGGTGGCACTGTCTGCATGGTGCGCCGCAGGCGAGCATTTGGCTTCGGTGGCTCATCGAGCCGCGTCAGGAACTGCGCATAGGCCTCTGAGCTAACGGAGAAGATCGCCCGGTCGCGCAGCACTTCCTCGGCCGCATGCCGGGCAGCGTCAAGCACGAAGTCCGTTCGCGTCTTACCGGTCAGCGTCGCTGCGCGATCGATCAGTCCACGTTCCTCGGGCTTGATGCGGAGATTGAGCGGCTCGCGCCGTGGCGTCGTCTTTGGGCTTGCCATGAGGACCCCTCTTCTAGGCAGCATAGCGAGGCGTAACGCTGACGTCATTACGTATGGAACGCTTGGAGCGTCTCATCCGCTTCTCCCTCAATCAACGCGGACACATCGACGTGTGGACACGAAGGTACGCTGACGTGCTTGCGTGTCGGTATGTCGATGTGTCAGCAAGTGGGTGTGTCAACGTAAGGGCGCGTCCACATGCGGACCATTGCCGTAATCAGTCAGAAGGGCGGGGCAGGCAAAACCACGCTTGCTCTCCACGTCGCGGTTGCCGCGGAGCAGGCGGGCTACAGCACTGTCCTCGTCGATATGGACCCCCAGGGAACGGCCGAAGCGTGGTCGGAGTGGCGGAGGGAGGTCCCACCTGTCGTTATCCCTGCCAAGGCCCCCACGCTCGCCAAGACACTCGAAAAGGCCGCTGCGCACGGCGCCGCGCTGGCCGTAATCGACACGCCGCCGCTCGCGGAAGCCGAAGCCAGAGCGGCCATGCGGGTCGCCGACCTGGTTCTCGTGCCCTGCCGCCCGAATGCTTTCGATCTCCATGCGATCAAGCTGACAGCCGACATGGTCAGTTTCGCCGGCAAACCTGCCTTTGTGGTGTTCAACGCCGGACCAGTGGCGGCCTCGCGGCTGTATGGTGAGACAGCAGAGCTCGTGACCGAGATGGGAATGCAGGTCGCCCCGATCCGGGTGTCGGAACGAGCGGCCTTCCGGCACGCGACGGGAAGCGGCAAATCGGCACAGGAGCTTGAGCCCACGGGGAAGGCGGCCGAGGAAGTCGCTGATGCTTGGCAGTGGATAAGTCAAAAGGTCGACATGAAAGCGCGTCGACGTGTCCACACGTTGCCCAAGGTGTCAGCGTGAGCGGCCGCCTTTCCGGGCTAAGGGATGCGCTGAAGGCAGAGCGCCAACCACCAGCTCCCCGGCCGATGCCGTCAGAGCCGGAGCGGGCGGTGGTCGCCGTGGCTGGCCCCAGCAGCCGCGCAAAGGCGCGACTCGGCAAGCGCGCGTTGGCAGGCTACTTCAGCCCTGAGCTTGTCCGAGCTGTGAACATCGAGGCAACGCAGCGAGACACCACCGTTCAGGCCATCCTAGGTGAGGCCCTTGACCTCTGGTTTCGCGAGAACGGCAAGCATCCCTTTGGCGAGCGGTGACAGGGTAGGGGTGTGGACTCTGCCGACCGCCGAGTCGCGAACGGCGGCAGATCGAGTTGCCCACACCCAGGCCGTGGACTCTGCCGACGCTGGGTGTGGACTCTGCCGACCATCACCCACCTAGAATCAACGAGTTGCACAAGTTATCCCGTGGACTCTGGCGGCTAATCTAATAGTTAGAATCCTAATAGTCTTCCAAATAGCTCGGTCGGCAGAGTCCACGGCGACAATCGAGCGGGGCTATGGGCACCATGAGGCATTGAAGGAGACGGTGCTGGTGGGGGACGTCCACGATCTGCTTGAGGAGCGCGGTTATCGCGAAGCGCGAGCATTGATCGATGGCAGACGAGGCCCACGCATCGTCGAAGCAGCGTCTGGCTGGGCGTGCGACGAAGACATCGGAACAGGCTATATATATTCCGGCTGGTGCCAGACGGCATTGCCGCACAAGCGGCCCGCCAACAATGCCGAAATCTGGAAGCTGGATAACGGCACCACGACACTGCTTGTCGAGCCTGGTGTTCGTATGCAGCACGGCGAACCTGTGCATGTGGGCGTTCCGTTCGGTGCGATCGCTCGGCTCATCCTGATCTATCTTCAATCAGAGGCATTGAGGACAGGCAGCCGAGAGGTCGAACTTGGAGGAAGTCTTCGAACCTTTCTTGGACGTCTGGGTATCTCGGTTGGTGGCAAGACCACCAAACTGGTACTCGAACAGGCAGAGCGAATCAGTCGTTGTCGTCTGACCTTCCATGCCGCGAGGCAAGGCACCAGCCTGATGGTCAGCCAGAACATCGTCGACGTCGCCATGTTCGTGGATCCAAACGGCGAGGAAGGGCAGGGTAACCTGTTCGTCGAAGTGGCCCGACTTGGGGAGGGATTCTTCGAGCAGCTGCGGCAACACGCAGTCCCGCTGGACGAAGCCGCAATCAGGCATATCCGCAATTCGTCAATGGCCCTCGATGTCTATTGCTGGCTCGCCTACCGGCTGCACTCTCTCACAATGGAGAGAACAATCACCTGGGCGGCTCTCGCCGGGCAATTTTCTGCTGGAATCAAGCTTCGCAAACACTTCAAGCCGGCGTTCCGCGAAGCACTTGATCTGGCAATGGCCGTCTACCGCGACGCCCAGGTCGAGATGACGGACACGGGTCTCATCCTGAAACCGTCTCCCCCTCCGGTTCGGAAACGTGTCTCTGGTCGGTAGAGTCCACACTCTCCGATGGAACGCAGGGTCTGGGTCAGCAGGCCTGCCAACGAGACCCTACAAGCGACTCAAGCCTTGAAGGCGCTGGCGCGGCATCTTGGCCGTCAAGCTGCGCGTCGCATAGCTTGTGAATATATCGAGGCCAATTCGGTCTGCAGCCATGCGTCGGACCGATGCTCAGATCCAGAGCATCGATAGCGGACTCTACTGACGGGCTGTCATTTCGGTTCATCAGGCTCAATCAAAGGGCTGGCCAACACCTTCAGGACGTCCGCCAGGCGAAGAAGCGCTAGGAAAGTGGGGTTTCGAAGCCCTCGCTCGATGCCGATGAACAGCACGCGGAGGATGGTGGCGCGATCGTCCTCCACCAGCTCGACGAGCCAGGCCTTCCTAGGTAGCTCCACAGCTCCCACTCGTACCGTCAGGAGAGTCCATCCTCGCTGGCGTCGAGATGAAGACCTCGCGCCTCGTACATGCTAATGTGCATGCATGCACATGGAGCGTCCTGTAGGCTACGATCGTCTCGCGCCGAAGCGACCCATCAACGTCAGCCTGAACGACGACCTGGTGCGGCAGGCCCGGCAATACACGCGCAATCTCAGTGGCATCCTCGAGGACCTGCTGGGCGACTTCGTCGAGCGTGAGCGCGCCCGCCGCCGCGACGAAGACCGCGCCCTTGACCGGGTAATGGACGAGTTCGGCGCCTTCCACCGGGAGCATGGCCTGCTCAGCGACGAATTCTCGTCCCTCTGAGCCGTGCCCCAGTTCGACGTCTTCACCAACCCGGGCCGCCAGGCCGCGGTGATCCCCTACGTCGTCGTGCTTTAGAACGGGCGGTTCGATCGAGCGGGCACCGGCTTCGTGGCACCCCTGGTGCGAGCCGACGCAGCGAGGATCACGGAGCACTATCTCGCGCCGCGGTTCACCGTGCAGAATACCGACGTGGTGCTGGACCTCTTCAACCTGGCTACCCTCCCGGCGGATCGGCTTGGCCGTCCGGTTGCGCGCCTGGATGACGAAGAGTCTCGCGCCAAGCTGATCCGCGCGCTGGACGAGTTCATCAGTCAGGCCTGAGCCTCAGCGATCGGCGCAGAGGCACAGCGTCAGCGGCTGACACAAGGAAGGCTATGGCATGGGGGTCCGGTAGCAACGGAACCGAAAGTTCGATTCAGACGCTGACGTGTCTTGG
>CAXUND010000079.1:0-15776 GCA_964252445.1 uncultured Acidobacteriaceae bacterium
GCATGACGCGCACCTTCCATCTCGCGCTCTGTTCCGACAACGCCTGTTGTCGCTGTCGCTAGTTCGACTCGCCTCTAAGTTTTCCTATCTGCCAACTTATAGCTGAGCGCTTTCGCGCTCTGGAGTTCCGACCTATGCCGGTCTCTTCTCGTTTTCGTCTTTCGCTCGATACCTGGGCGGTTCTGCTTGCCGTTGCTGCAGCACTGCTGGTTCGTTCGGGTGTGGTCAAGGTGGTCCCGTGGTAAGCCCCGCTGTTGCGTACCGACCGGACCCGACTCCAGCGCCGGCTCCCGCACAGTCGCAATCGGCCGTGGCAAGGCTGATCGCGCTGATCCCCGGCATTGTCCTGCTGGCCGCGGTCGGCTATGCGGGCAAGTTTGTCGAGCAGTTCATCGCGCGCTACGGCAAGGGCCACGACCTGATCCTGCCGAACATCGAGTACGTTCTGTGGGCGATCCTCTTTGGCCTGGTCATCTCGAACACGGTCGGCGTGCCAGCCGTTTTTCGCGCGGGCGTGGCGACTTATGAATTCTGGCTCAAGGTCGGCATCGTGCTCCTGGGCGCGCGCTTCCTGGTGGGCGATGTGCTGCGCTTGGGCGGTGTGTCGCTCACCCTGGTGGTGGTCGAGATAGTCTTCTCGCTCGCCTTTATGACCTGGCTGGGGCGCGGCTTCAGGCTGTCGCCGAAGCTGGTCACGCTGCTTGCGGTAGGCTCCTCGGTTTGCGGCGTCTCGGCGATTATCGCCACCGAAGGGGCGATTGATGCGGACGAGCGCGACACGGCCTACGCCATTGCCGCGATCCTTGCGCTCGGCGCGCTCTCGCTCTTTGTGTTTCCAGTTGTGGGCCACGCGCTGCACCTGAGCGACCGCGCTTACGGCTTGTGGACCGGCCTGGCGGTTGACAATACTGCCGAGGCGACGGCTGCGGGCGCGCTCTACTCGGACGCCGCAGGCAAGATCGCGGTGCTGACCAAGACCTGCCGCAATGCGATGATCGGCTTCGTGGTGCTTGGCTACGCGATCTACTGGGCATCGAAGGGGCAGGCGGCGCGAGTTGAAAACAAAGCACGGTTCCTGTGGCAGAAGTTTCCTAAGTTCGTCCTCGGCTTCCTGCTCATCTCCACGCTGGCATCGCTCGCCTTCTTTACCAAGCCGCAGCTCACCGCGGTGGGGAACCTTTCGCGCTGGGCGTTTCTGCTCACCTTTGCGGGGGTCGGGTTGCGCACCAACCTGCGCGAGCTGGCGAAGCAAGGCGCCCGGCCTTTCCTGGTGGGCGCGATCGGAGAACTGGTGATCGCGCTGGTGACGCTGGGGCTGGTCTACGGGGCGGACCACACGCTGCATCTGTAACTGCAATCGTTACTGATCAGGGTACGGGCAGCTTGTTTGCTACGATGCTCGCATGAGACTCCGCCAGCTGCTCGCTGCCACGCTGCTCCCCGCTGCCATCGCCTCGGCCCAGGCGCCCACGCCTCAAACCACTGCGCGGCAGGCGCGGATCGACCGGCTGCTCGGAAACGGCAATGGTGCATGGACGCCCGCGCAGCTTGCGACCATGGGCCGCATTCGCGAGGCGGCGATGGCGGACGACTACGCGTACTCCGAGCTCCATCACCTGACCGACAACATCGGTCCGCGGCTGAGCGGCTCGCCGCAGGCACAGCAGGCGGTCGACTGGGTAGCGGGCGAGATGCGCGGGCTCGGGGCCGAGGTCACGCTCGAGAAGACGATGGTGCCGCACTGGGTGCGCGGGGAGGAGACAGCGCAGCTGACCGCCTGGACAGGCATGGCGCCGGGAACGACGCAGAAGATCGTGCTGACGGCGCTCGGCGGCAGCGTGGCGACGCCGAAGAACGGCATCACCGCGCCGGTGATTGTGGTCTCAAACTTTGACGAACTGAAGGCGCTGCCGAAGGACGCCGCCAAAGGCAAGATACTGCTCTTCAATCATCCCTTTGACAAGCGCCTGGCGGCGGTCGGCGAAGGCGGTCAGGCGTATGGAGGCGGAGTAGTCTATCGCGCGCTTGGGCCGACGGTGGGTGCATCGGTGGGCGCGGAGGCAGTGCTGGTGCGGTCGGTGGGTGGAGCGGACTACCGCATTCCGCACACCGGAGCGACCGTCTATGCGCCGAATACCAAAAAGCTGCCGGCGGGCGCGGTGACCGCGGAGGACGCCGACCTGATCGCCAACCTGGCGAAGCAGGGCCAGGTCACGATGCACCTGACGCTGACCCCGGAAACACTGCCGCAAGTCCAGAGCTACAACGTGATCGCGGACTGGAAAGGCTCGGAGCACCCGGAGCAGATTGTGATTGTCTCCGGGCACCTCGACTCCTGGGACCTGGGTACAGGCGCGATCGATGACGGGGCGGGCGTTGCGGTGTCGATGCAGACCATTCACCTGATGCAGAAGCTGGGCATCAAGCCGAAGCGGACGATCCGCTTCATCGCGTGGATGGACGAGGAATCGGGCTCGGAGGGCGCGGCCACCTACGCCGAGGACCACAAGGGCGAGATCGCGAACCACGTGGGCGCGCTTGAAAGCGATCTCGGCTGCGACCATCCTTCGGGCATCACCTTTGCCGGCAAACCCGAGCTTGAAGACTGGCTGCGGCCGGTCGCGCATACGCTCGATCCGATCGGGGCGAGCACTCTGCACGGCGGGCAGGATGCGGGGGAAGATGTGGCTGCAATTGTTTCGCAGGGCGTGCCCGGCTTTACGCCGACCCAGGACAGCCGCTTCTACTTCAACTATCACCACACGCCGGCGGACACCTTCGACAAGGTAAACCCGCTGAACCTGGCTGAGAACGCCGCAGTGATGGCGGTAACCGCCTACGCGCTGGCGGACGCGGGCGAGCCGACGCCGCGATAATCAGGCGATTCGCTCATCTGCTGATGTTTGGGAGCGCTTTTTGCGCGGTCGCCCCAGGTCTCAAGCATGCAGCGGCCGGACCTATTGGCTAGCGGCGATCCTGAGGCGGTGCGGGAGTGGCTTGAAGACTGCCGGCAGTAGCTTCGATCAAACGCATGGCGCGCATGCCGCGGCTGCTCATGCTGACGGTGTTGAGTCCGCAGATGATGGTTGGCCCGCAGGTTCGCAACCGCATCCTGAACTCGATGCCTGCCAGCTCCGCTATCTCTGCGGCGGTGTAGCCATCGAGATCGGGGTCGTTGTGGTTGGCTTTGACGTAGGCGTTGACGAAGAGGTGCTCAGGAATGGCACGGGTCAAGGTTTGCGGCGTGGCCTTTGCCACGGTCTCCGTAACCTCCTGTGGTGCAGAGACGGTCAGCTGTGGAGCAACCTGCCCGGCCTGAGCAGGCTCGGATGACAGAAACCTGATCACTGCCAGCAACATGCCGATGGCGAGGATCGAGCAGGGGATATAGGTCAAGTAGTGCAGAGTTCTTCTTGGGCGGACACTTCCCGCAAGAGCAAGCCGCCTGCGGTGAGAGGATGGGCGCCTCCACGCTGCTCCATCCACGAGCACTGCATCTCCGCAGCTTTCGCAGAGATCGCAGCGAGGCGGAACGGGGCGGCCGCATCGCAGACAGAGATCGTAGTGGGCTTGAGCCATGCGTTAGCGCCTGATTGTCCCAGCGCAGAAAAGTATAGCCTTTGCGAGGTTGGTTTCGCCTGTCCGAAGATCGATCATCATGAAAAGAGGGGGAAGCCGGCGGAAGGGACGTGTGGGAAATCGTGTGCCTCTTTACCTGGAGGCTCCCATGGGTGGAGCAGGGTTAGGGGCTGTCGAGCGGGCGGGCCATCGTGTACTGCGCGCCTGCTTTCGCAGTGCTCCGTTCGATACGGCACCTGAGTTATTGAGGTGGTGCCCGGAGGGGGACTTGAACCCCCATGGCCTTGCGGCCTGCTGATTTAAGTTGGCAGCATCTGGTCCACGGTGTGTTACCGCACATTGGTTTGTTCTACTTACTGAATCGAAGCGTCCACTGAGTCTACCGGAAGCGCGGAACTCTATCCTCATTGTCTCCAAATCTCCCACCTAGGTTTCGAGAAGGCCGGCAGTTCCACGACCAAGGCAGCGGCCTAAGCTCGATAAATTTGGGAGACGTGCCCTGGGCTTCGGCTCCAAGGCTTTTTGCGCCTGATTGTACCGTTGCTCGGACAATGAAGCCATGGGCGCCGTATGGCTATGGCTTACCTTCTGGCGTCTCGTGTACCATCATAGTCCCGTGAAATTTCGTGATCAGACGAAGAAGCGTCAGCATTGCGCGGATCATCAAAATGCCATGGGGGCATCTACATGCGATGAGTACGAGCTGATGGCATCATTGTTTCTCACAAAGCCTCATACTTCCGACATGGAAGAGTGTCTCAGGACGACAGGATCGAGGGTCCGGTATGATCGGGAAACAGAAGAGTTCGGGATTGAGTCTCATGATGGGCACATTCGGACTTACTTCAGGCCCCAAGTATCAGTACACGGCCTTGCATCCAATCTGGACTATTTTCGACGCGAGTGTCTGGCTCAACACTGACACCACATATGAGTGCCCGGTTTGTGGTTTCGCCTATATGGACGAACCACCCCTCGATCACGCTATATGCGCGTGCTGTGGAACACACTTTGGGTATGAAGATGTGACCAAGACACACCGTGTTCTTCGCGATGAATGGCTTGCTAAAGGTGGCCTTTGGTTGGACCGGGAGGATCCTCATTACCCGTTGATCGCATGGAGCGCATGGAACCAGCTCGATCGCGCAGGGCTTGATTATTCGGTACCGCGGCCAAGCTCAAACACCGGTAGTCCGATCTATGCCAACATTGCAGAAATTCCGGGATGGAATCTTACCGGTTGCCCCTACTAAGTCATGCCTAAACTCCTTATATTCGCTCCGTGTGACAACGTCCTAATAAACAAGGACGGTGGAGATTCTCCGTCATTAATCACCATAATGTCTGGAGCGATTATCGGAACTCCTCAAGGCGATATCCCGCCAAATCCTATGGTTCCGATGCGCTGGTATATATTCGTGCAGTGGCTTACGTTGAACGATGAGGTTGGGAAAACCTTCGAGCAGAGACTGCGATTCATCGAAAACCCAGGGTTTCTTAACAACGTTTCAGAATTTACGGTCGAAACAGGAAGTTACCTTCAGCGCGTGATTTCATTCTTGCCTGCCTTTCCTCTACTGGAGCATGGAATTTACGATCTGTTCTTAGATATAAGAGCAAAGGGAACAGAAGAATGGATTAGTGTGGCCAACTATCCGCTGAGAGTTGATCGCACGTGACGACTATCTCGATGCCTTGAGCATCTGACCTATCTCCTGGTCGAGTTCTATCTCTTCCCGCGACTCAACATCCACTCCAGCTGCGCACGGTTAGGCCTCACGTATCTTCCTTGTGGCGCGGTTGGCCGAGCCGCAGATCCGAGGTGAGAATGCCGATAGCCGCCATGCGGCGTTCGAACACCGTGCAGCTTCGTAGGACTAGGTTCGCACCTAGTCGCAGCGTTTGTCCCTAGCCACAAACTGAAGACATACCAATTGCCTTTGTGCTCCCTGACTGCAAAAAATCTTACGGGGCGCCGGATGATTGTGTCGAGTGACAACCGATTGCTCGCGGTAATCGGCAAGCTACACGGCGATGTAGAGAAGCTGAGACACCAACTCGGCACCCGGGTCAGGGGAGCATCACACAAGTGATCAGCTTACGATGGACACTTACAGCCATAATGGTGCCCGGAGGGGGACTTGAACCCCCATGGCCTTGCGGCCTGCGGATTTTAAGTCCGCTGTGTCTGCCGATTTCACCATCCGGGCATGGGCTACGCGGCACCATTATGGTAACAGCGCGCGGAGCGGCTTACTTTGCTCCCGCAGAGGGCGGGGCCGGTACGTTGCCAAGATGGTCGAAGTTCAAGATTGCGTTTAAGACGATCGGGTAGGTACCGATCGTCTCGCCCCGATACACGGGGTTAATGGCAAATAATAAGACGTTTCCGTCTCCGAGATGTGCGTCGACTACGGCCGGGTGTTCCGCGATCGCACCGCCATTTTCAAGCAGGCCCGAGATGAGCAGGCTCTTGGTGTCGGAGAAGCGGGCGATCACCGCGGGCCGCAGAGCCGGGGGGAGCACACGAGGGTTGTTGCGCTGCTGCTCTTCATTGAGCGGGGCCGCCTCCCACGGTTTTGGAGTGGGCAGGATTTCCGGCTCGACCGCGACGCGGCCTTCCGGGGTATCCTGTTCATCGGCGCCTCCGCGGCCGGTGACGCGCCGCGGCTCTTTATCTCGCTCCCCATCGCGTCCGGCGACAGTAAGATTGCTGATGGTGAACGCCATGCCTGTGGGACTGAGTGCCGCGAAATCCGCATTCATTCCATAAGCTGCCGGATTCTCTTTATCGACGGGCATGAGATGAAGCACGCTTCCGACTACCTTCAGATCTTTTGGAGGAGCTAGAAAGACGCCGGGAGCCATGCCGGTATCGACGGCGAAGCGCGCCGAGTCGCCGGAGCCGATGAGCAGCCCGCCGGCCTCAATAAATGCCTGCAGATGGGCGACACCTGCATAGCTTAGACCTGGCCGCATATCCGGAGTGGAGTCGAGTGTGCCCAGGTTGGGAGTCAGGCTTGTGGTCTGCCACGGCAGTGGGTTTGGCGAAAACGGGAGACCGTTGATGATCTCTGCGTCGCTCCCGGTCCCGACAAAGATGATGACGTCATACCGGGTACGCAGGTCTGCTTCCTTTGCCGCCGTTTGCGTGCTTATGTAGTCGAAGGGAATGGCAAGCTTGTCAAAAGCGACCCGCCACCATCCTTCGCTTTGGGTAGAAAGCCAGGTATGCATGAACGCGATTCTGGGGAAGGCCGCGGGATGCGTGTGCACGGAGGGCAGCGAGTGTAGCGCGTGAGCTTCGAGGTCGAGATGCCGGAGTGCGTCGGTCAACCTGGAGGGATCGACTTTGGCCAGGATGAGCGAGCCTGGAGGATAGTCGCGGCCGCTGTCGGTAAAGCCTGCCTCACTGATCGAAATCTGCGCGTCTTTGAGAGCAAACCGAAGGGATAACAGGGTGATCTGCCCGGTGTTGGGTACGGCGTAGAGAGAACCTGATCCGTCGGCTTTGCCGCCGCCGACCTCGGTTGCGGGCTCCATCCTGGCCTTGAGAATGGAGGGATCAACGACTCTGACGGCGCGGCTCTGGAACAGGTCGCCGAACGACCAGCCGGTGTCGTCGTAGGGGTGACGCTGAGGATCGTCCGGGGACCAGTACTGACGGTCGAGCAAGGCGTCGGCGACGCGCGAGAAGGGCTGATCCAGCCTGACAACGTAGCTGCCGGCAGGGAAGGTCTGTGCCTTGACTTCCGGCTTGGGTGGCGATGCTTTTACTTCCGCAAGGTGATACGGCTCGGAGAGGCGGCTCAGCTCGACATGCTGTGCCAGTAGAACGCGGAGTAACTGCGCCTGGCGATTGGCAGAGCCTTCATCGGCGGGAAGAATGTAGGCCGCGGGACCTTCTTCGGCCGGCTTGGCTATGGATCGCTTTGATTTCAAGTAGTAATTTTCGAGAAAATGGCGGCTGTTATGCGAAAAGAAGTCGAGGGTGGTGAGAAGGGCGGTTTGTTCATAGTTGTTGTTATCGCGCTGCGACCACAGGACCACAGGAAGCGGAGGGTTCTGCCGGAACCAGGTGCGTGAGTACTCGTCCTGGTCAAGGATGCGCTTCTCGGTGTCTGCTCCACCATTGCCGAAGGTCTCATACAAGCGGCTGATGCCATTGTGCATGCCTGCGAGAAACATCAGGTAGCCGGGACTCCAGGTGTCGAAGTCTCCATGGGTGAAGACCCCGGGCATGCCGAAGCTTTGCATCTGAGCAACGTTGTTCCATCCCAGCATGGCCCACTCGTCCGCGAGCAGGGGATCGATCCAGGCATTGTAGGGTCCGTCGCCGACCGTGTTGTCGTACAGGAAGGGAACCGATTCATGCAGATCATGGAGAACCTGCGCATGTTCGGTTAAGTACTCGCCCAGGATGTTGTTGGTCAGCTTGAGAGTCATGGCCATCGCGTCACGATTGTTATCGTGCGCGACATAGTGACCCCAGTAGAGCAAGCGGGGCCAATTCTGACCGGGGTGAGCGAGGTGCCACTTATAGAGGTCCACCATGCGGTCACGGCCGTCGACTTCGACGACCGGGGTAATCAGGGTCAGGGTGTGGGTGCGGATGTACTGGATGTAAGGCGCGTCATCGACGGCAATCCGGTAGGCTAACTCCATCAGTGCGGTCGGCGCGCCGGTCTCGGTCGAATGTATGGTGCCGGTGATGTAGTACACGGGATACGACTGGGAGATGAGCGCCCTGGCCTTCTCATCGTCCTGGTGGATCAGCCGTGGATCGGCAAGCTGCGCCAGGCGCGCGCGATTCTCCTCCATGTGGGCGATGAGGGTTTCATCGCCGATGGCGACGGCGATCATCTCCCGGCCTTCCTCGGTGCGCCCGATTGAGACGACCTTGACCCGCCTGGTGCTTGCTTCGAGCATGCGGAAGTACTTGTACACATCTTCGGCATAGGGGAGGATGCCGGGGGCGCCGGCGATATCGCCGAGAAGCCGGGCAGGAGTCGGAACGCTCTCCGAAGCGGGAAGGTAATCTGTGAGAGGCGAGTTGAAGGACGGGTCGGTCGTGTACTTGGCGATCAGCCGGGTGTAATCCTCGTCCACCTTTTGCTGTTGATCTCGTGCGTAGCCGTTATCGAAAGTAGCCTGCGCTGCGAGCGAAAGGGAGCAGAGCATGATGCAGAGGGCAAGCAGCCGGTGCGGTCTGGCGAATCTCTTCAAGGCGGACCTCGTGAACCTGTGAAAGAACTGTACCTCATCCGAACGCGGCGACCGGATCAGTGTGTCGTGCAATCAGCGATGGATGATGTGTCTACTGCCCGGGTCAGGCATTCTCTACAATGAGGAGATGAGCTTGAAGTCCGCGGGTGTGGAGGAGATAGGAGAGGCGGTTCGGGCCGGCGCCCGCATCAGCAGGGAGCAGGCTCGCCGGCTGTGGACGAACGCCTCAGATGCAGAGCTGCGGGCCTTGGCGATGCAGGTGCGCAACCGCTTTGTTGAGCCGCACAGCTGCACGTACATGATCATGCGGATCATCAACTATACGAACGTGTGCGTGGCGCAATGCGACTACTGTGCGTTCTATCGTCTGCCGGGACAAGTCGGGGGATATGTGCTCAGCCAGGATGAGGTATTCCGCAAGCTGGACGAGCTGCTGGAACTGGGCGGCGACCTGGCGGCATTTAACGGGGGATTTAATCCGCACCTGCCGCTCGCCTACTACTGCGACCTGTTCCAAAGCATTCGCGCCCGCTACGGAGAGACGCTCGAGTTTTACGCGCTGACCATCGCCGAGTTTATGTACCTTGCCGACCACGCGCGTCTTACGTATGCGGAGACAGCGGTCCGCTTCCGCGATGCCGGCGTGCGGTGGATCACGGGTGGAGGCTCCGAGATACTTACGGAGGGATTCCGCAAGCGCCACAGCAAGTTCAAGTACACGGTGGCCGAATACTTCGAGGCCCAGCGGGCGATCGTTGCAGCCGGGCTGAAGACCACGGCTACCATGGTGATCGGCTTTGACGAAACGCTGGAGGAGCGGCTTGAACACCTGGAGCGCACCCGCGCGTTCCAGGATGAGACAGGAGGCCTCGCGAGCTTTCTGTGCTGGACCTACAAGCCCTACTTTACGCAGATAGGCGGGATCGAAATCAGCACGGGCGAGTACTTGAGGCATCTGGCTCTCTGTCGCATTTACCTCGACAACATCCCGCGGATCCGGACGTCGGTGTTGACGCAGAATGAGCGCGCGCTGGAGGGGCTGGCTTACGGCGCGGATGACTTTGATCTACCGGTCGAAGATGAGGTCACGCAGAAGGCGGGGGCGACGGTGAGCCTGGCCTTCGAGCCTATTCTCGATGTTGCTCGCAGGCTCGGGTTTGATCCACGGTATCGACATGTAGCGCTTGCTCCCCGTTCTACACAGGCTGGGTTGGTTGCAGTAGACGCGCACAGCACCACTCCGTAGCGCCGCAGGCCGAGAAGCAGATCTGCTTCTGGGTCTCGAGATCGCGATGGTTCAGCGCTGGGTAGTCAAACGATGCTGTTCCACGGGGAGCGGTACTGTGGGGTGAGCAAGGCCGTGGCGCGGGCGGAACCGCGGGTCAGCCGGAACTCGGACGAATCCCACTCGAGCAGCTCCTGGGTGCGGATGGCCACGTTGCCCAGCATGAGGCTTTCGACGATGGGCGCTTCATAGGCATAGTTGGCGCTTGCCGGCGCGCCGCCGCGACAGGCACGAATCCATTCGAGGTAGTGCTCGGCGGAGGCTGAGGTCGCCGTGCCTCCGAGTTCAGGACGGGTGGAGTCGAAGGGTTCCTGTGAGTTGGTCAGTGCCGGCAAAGGAGCCGCGAGCACGCCATCAAGCGAAAGCACGCGCGGAGCCTGCGCCATGAAGCCGGTCAACAGGCGGCCATGATCGCCGGTGTAGATCACGCCTTCTCCGTCGACGCTCATCTGGGTGTCGACTGCGAGGGCGGCGGGCCGCTCGGGCCGCATGCCTCCGTCGTACCAGTGGACGTCGATCGAATCTGCTTGCGCGGGGAAGCGATAGTGGAGCGTCGACGCCACCGGGTAGCAGTCGGGGAACAGTTCAGTGGAGCTGGCCTCGACGCGCGTCGCGGGGCCGAGATCGAGCGAGCGCACCACGGTGTCCAGCCCGTACTCGCCCATGTCGCCGATGGCGCCGCAGCCGTAGTCGTACCAGGCGCGCCAGACGAACGGAAGGTAGGCATGGTTGTAGGGCCGCAGCGTCGCGGGTCCCAGCCAGAGGTCCCAGTTCAGCCCTGCGGGGACGGGATCAGCGGTTGTTGGTGTCGGCAGGCCCTGCTTCCAGAATGCGGCGGCGCGCCGGGTCCAGATATCGACGCGGTGCACGCGACCGACTGCTCCGCCATGCAGGAGATCAATGACGCGCCGCGATTCTGCGGTCTGCGCGTTAAAGACTGCGACCTGCGTGGCCCGGCCGGTCTCGGAGGCGACCTTGGCCATCTCGCGGGCTTCCCACACGGAGTGGGCCATCGGCTTCTGGCTGTAGACATGCTTGCCGGCGCGCATGGCTGCAATGGCGATGGGTGCGTGCCAGTGGTCGGGGGTGCAGACGGCGACGGCGTCGAGGTCGTGTTCCTTCGCCAGCAGCTCGCGAAAGTCTTCGTAGCACGCGCAGCCGGAGTAGCCGGGCTTGCCTGCCTGCCGCGCGTAGAAGGTGTTGGCGATCTGCTGGGCGACATCGCGTCCGGCCGCCGGACCGGGCAGAGTTGCGCCCCAGCCGGGATCCTGTAACAGCAGACGTACTTTGTTGCGGAGTTCGGTGTTCGGTTTGTCGGGGGAGCTCCAGTCGAGGTAATCGGTGCTGCCGCGATTCACATCACAGACTGCGACAATTTGCACGTCGGGGAGTCGCAGCAGGTCCATCATCACGCGCATGCCCTGCGAGCCGACCCCGATCACGGCTACCGTCAGCTTGTCGCTCGGCTTCATCGCGCGCAGCGGGCCGGGCAGCAAGAGCGCCCCGGCGGCCCAGGCCGCGCCTTCAAGAAACTCCCGTCTGGTTCCAAATGGCATGGATCAAGACTCCCGCATCAGTATGCGCTTATTTGGCAGCGGCCTGCACCAGCCGCCCGACTGGAGCAACCGCGGTGTTTACCAGGGCGGCGGTCGGGTAGGCAGCCTGCTTCAACGTAGCCTGCATCTGCTGCACACGATCTGCGGGCAGAGGCTGCTGCTTCTCTACGTGGTCCAGGGCCTCAAGACCGATGGCCGCAACCTGGCTCAACATTGCCGAGACGGGCGCCAGCTCCGAGGCGAGCTCTGAGCGGGTGGTCAGCGGCTGGAGAGACGCATCGTTGCCCCGCCACTGGATGAGCAGGGCTCGCGCTTGGGCGGCTTCTTGTGCGGTCGCTGAGTGCGCGAGGATGTGGTCGACAGTGCGGCTGAACTCGCGCCCGGTCGTGCTCTCGGGAGGAACCGCATCCACCAGATGATTGAGAGGGGTTGCGCTGGTGTAGGCACGAAGCTGGCCGCGCAGGTAGCCTTCGGGCGGCTGGACGATGTCTGCGAGGACGCGGAGCGCGGCAGCGTCGTTCCCGCCGGCGATCCGTTCGAGCATGCGTTGCTCCAGCGCGGCGTTGTCTACCCCGACCCAGCGCAGACGGTCGAGTATGCCCGGCAGTCGCGCGTACATCGAGTCAACGTCGCGCACCCCGGCAGGCGACCAGAGGCGCTCGGCGATGGCCGCGGTGCGCGGCCAGATGCGGCTGTTCACATTTTCGGGGGAGACATATTCGCTCCACATGGTGGCTTCGCCGCCCAGGATGCGGGCCTGCTGGTCAGGGGTGAGGTTGGCCCTGGGGTCGATCGGGTCCGACAGGTAATGCTGCTCCGCGGACTGGTTCAGGTCGATGTAGTAGCCATTCGAGAGCAGCCCGCGGTAGCCGCGCCGCGCAGCTTCGGCAAGCGACTCCTGCCCACGCCAGGACTGGATGACCACGTCCTTCGGGGTGTCGGGCTGTAGGACTTCGTCCCAGCCTTCGGCGATCTTACCGTGCTTTGCGACCAGCTGCTGCACGCGCCTGGTGAAGTACGCCTGCAGCGCGGCATTGTCCTTGAGGCCGTGGTCTTTCATGTACTTCTGGATCGCCGGATTGGCGTCCCACTGCTTGCCGTTGCACTCGTCTCCGCCGATGTGGAAGTAGGCGTCGGGGAAGAGCTCGGCCATCTCGCGGATGAGCACGTCGAGAAAGACGTACGTGCTCTCTTTCGTCGGGTCCATGACCGGGTCGAAGACGCCCCAGGTCCGCGCGATGTCATAGGGCCCGGGCGCGGCCGCCAGCTCCGGGTAGCCGGCGAACCAGGCCTGCGTATGCGCGGGGCTGTCGAACTCCGGCACCACGCGGATGCCGCGGTCGCGCGCATAGGCGACCACCTCGCGCACCTGCTGCTGCGTGTAGAAGAGCCCGTCCGAGCCTTTCTCCGTGAGCAGCGGGTAGCGCTTGCTCTCGACGCGGAAGCCCTGGTCTTCAGACAGGTGCCAGTGGAAGACGTTCAGTTTGACCACTTCCATCGCGTCGAGGGTTTGGAGGACCACGGGCAGCGGCATGAAGTGGCGGCCGGCGTCGAGCATGAGCCCGCGCCAGGGAAAGCGCGGCTGGTCGTCGATGGTGATCGCCGCGACAGAAAATCCTTTGGGCGTCATGCGGACCAGCTGCAAAAAGGTTTGCAGCCCATGCATAGCGCCGAGGGGCGTGGGCGCGGTGAGCGTTGCCCGCTCCGGCGTGACCTCGAGGCGGTAGCTCTCGTCCTCGCCCAGCTGCTGGATGGGCGCGCCGGAGGCGGTGGTCGTCACCGTGAGCGTCGGCGTCGACGCAGGTTGGGTGAGAGACATTCCGGTCTTACGAGCAAGAGTTTCCAGGAAGCGCTGTTTCGCCCGCTCGAGCCGCGCGTCCTTGTAGCCGGTGAGCGTGACCGAGAAGCTGCCAGACACCGGCAGCTCGCCTGCGCCGGGAGTCGCGTGTGAGGGAAGCGGCATCAAGGGGAGGACCTGAGAGCCTGCAGGAGACGCGCCGAGCGTGGATGTGCAAAGGATGGCGAGCAACACACAGAGAGAGCGAACCATGGACACACTCTTTTGTACACATTGCAAACTCGCAAGTCGAGACGGGACTCCGGCGCGAGGAGGCGGTTTGAGGCTTTGGGCTGCCGGAGAACAGCGCGAGCGGAATCAGAAGTTACGAACCTGAAGGAAAAATTCTTGCTGGGTTACTGACTAGAATGCGACATATCGTTACTAGTGCACCAACGGAATCAACGCGCACACGAACGCTGCTATGCCTGCTACAGTGCGCAGCCAATGAAATCGTACCCAGCGGTCTCGCAGGCTGGTCCAGTAAGGCGGCATTGTCGAAGGTGTCCATACTGCGATTTGCTTGTTGATTGGCACTTCGAAAATCAGTGTAACGACAATGCCCACAAGGAGAAGAAGGCCGGAAACCACGAACAATGCGCGATTCATTCCGTGCATCAGATACGCAGAGGCAAACAGTAAGATGAGTGTGATGTTCCACACCCAAGGCAGGAGTTTGCTGAATACAGCGTCGATACTGTGACGTGCTGTAACCCAGCCTTGCGCGTCTAGGGCGGAAAGTTGCTGCTGCTCAATCGCCGTACCAAAGAGTAGGCCGCCAATTATGCCAGCGAACAGAACCGCGAAATACAGCAGTGCTTGGGATAGATGCGCCATGAGCACGGTCCTTTCTTGTAACACTCGGTCAGTGTAAAGCAAGAGAATTCACTAGCGAAACATAGAGTAAAAAGTAATAAAGCTACACGGCAAGAACCGCCGCAGATTGCTCCCGACAAACGCGGTGGTGGGAAGCTAGGGCCAGTCCGGCTCAGGGGCGGCTCAGGGGCGGCCCATCGCGGTTCCGGATCACTTCCGACAAGCGACTTGTCGTGACTCGGGTTGAACTTAGGCGATCAGAAGCGAACGTGTTCCGAACCAGCGTTCCCGTGATGCTGACAAAAAGCCCTCCTTCTCAAGTGCGAGGAGGGCAACGTTTACATTGGACAACAGCACACCGTTGCTTTTTGGCGATCATGATGGCATAACTCCCGTCGGTGCCGTCGTATGCACCTCCATACATGAGACCTGGGATGTCAGCAGCAAAATGGAGGGCGATGGGCGAATCGTCGATCACAGCATCGAGCTTCTTGGCTGAGAGCGCCTTGTAAAGCTCGTCGTTAGACTCCGACAGCATCTCCGGTTCTTGACCGATTGCGCTACGTAGGAACTCCTCTGCTGTTGTGCCCCGCCGTACGCCGTAGCGAGCTCCTTCCAAATTTCTGACTTCCGTAGCATCTCGCCTTTGTACGAGAGCAAGCTTTAGACGGAGATGTGGTGTCGAGAAGGCGACCTCTCTTCGCCGCTCCTCCGTCACGGTCGCAGCGCTACAGACCAAATCAAGATTCCCTGATTTCAGTTCTTCTGTAAGTAAGCTCCACCACGCGCGACGGTACTCAATGCGGCAGTTCAGTCGTTCTGCGAGTTGTTCCAAGAGATCGACTTCATATCCTCGGAAAGTGCCCAGAACCGGGTCGCCCATTTGCATGGGAACTGGGGCAGCATCATCGATGCCGACCCGAAGCACGGCTTGTTCCAGAACCGGTGTCGTCAGCTTTGCCCCCTGAAACGCTCACGACAGTTTAGCCCCGAGAAACGCAGTTCCCGGTAGCAACGCATGCCGAATGTACGTCGGTCCGTCTAGTGCATTCAAGGTAACAAAGAAGGTCTTAGATCGGTCAATCAAAGCTGATCCAGAATTACGGCTAGCCCCGCAGCTCAGGCACCATGCGGATGGGGTACTTTGAGCGCAGGGTGATCTTCGGTTGGACCTCGATCTTTTGCCCGGGCACCAGGCGCAGGCGCCACTTCTGGGCGAGGGTTGCGGTCAAGAGCACTGCCTCCATCCAGGCGAAGGACTCACCGATGCACTGGCGGTTGCCGCCGCCGAACGGGAAGTAGGCGAACTTGTGGCGGCGGGCTTTGGCCTCGGGGGTAAAGCGTTCGGGCTCGAAACGCAGCGGATCGGGGAAGATCTCCGGCGTCCGCTGCATGATGTATTGCGAGAAGAAAACGTAGGTTCCGCGCGGGAAGCGATAGGGGCCGAGCTCGATGGGCGCAGTCGCCTGGCGGCCCA
>CAXUND010000080.1:0-15392 GCA_964252445.1 uncultured Acidobacteriaceae bacterium
AAGGGGGAGAAACCGATGGCGCCCTTACCGAGCGCGGCAAACAGGTACGGAGCAAAGCTGTTGCCCTGACCGGTTTCAGGAATCCAGAGCGGATTATCGGGCCTCGCATAGGTGTCCATGACCTCGAAGTAGAAGCCAGGGTAGTCCGAGTAAATGTCCGGCCCGATCATGTCGATCGCGGGCGCGGCGACCTTCCAGATGGGCAGCATGCCCTGGTTGGGGCCTCCGGACGGGTAGCCGATGCCGGCGATGGGGATGTGGCGCTCCGGGAGCTCGCCCGGCGGGTAGGCCAGCCAGACGTTCGAGTAGAAGGGGATGTTGAACTCGCGCTTGCCGGCCTGGGCGACGGCATTGATGTAGCGGGCCAGGTGCCAGGCCTGGAAGGCCTCGTCCGGATTGCCGGGGAAGACCTCGCTCCAGGTACCGGTCTTTTTGCCGAGTGCCTTGACCAGCTCCGCCGGGACCGGGCCGGCAAACTCGCGATTGGACGCAGCGGAGTAATCGCGGGCCGCGCCGATACCGCCAGACTCGTTCTCGACCTGGATCATGAGGATGGTGTGCTCAGCCGCATCGCGCTCGGCCACATGATGCATCAGCGCGGTGAAGGCCTTGCGGTCGGCCTCCATGTTGGCCGGGGCATTGGCAGAGAGGTCATCGATCGGCGCGCCGGCGGAGTTGATCATGCGCGGGAAGTGGCCGGGATCCTGCTTGATCCACTGCGGCACGTAGTGGTCGTTGCCGTTCTTCCAGGTGCCAAACCACAGGAGCACCAGGTGCAGATGGTGTGCGCGGGCGCCGTCGATCAGGGCATCGACATTGGTCCAGTCAAATTTGTCCGGCTGCGGCTCGATCTGCTCCCAGTAGACCGGCGCCTCCGCGGTGTTGACGTGCAGCGCTTCAAGGGCAGGCCAGACGTCCGGCAACTCCGCAGGCCAGGCGCTGGAGTTGCCGATCTGCGCTCCCAGCACCAGGTAGGGGGCGCCGTCGACCAGCAGCGCGTGACGGCCGTTCTCTGTGACCAGCTTCGGCGCGGGGACCTGGGCGAGCAGGGCGGTAGCCAGGACATGGAGCGAGAGCACGGCAGCAGCGCGAGCAGCGAAGAGCGGCATCGTCGAAGATTCTCCTTATCAGCGGTGCGCAATGATGTTAGCTTCACAGGCGATGCGGTGCCTAACGTTGCCGCCGAGGCACGGCTTTGATGCAGTAGGACGGCGTCGCTGACGCCGCCTTGCCGCCTGCTACCCTCAAGTACAGCGCCTATGACTCCACTCTCCCCAGATCTTGCCGCCCGCTCCGGCGTTCCTGCCGAAGCCCTCTCGGGCGGCTCGCGGTTCGTGCGCGCGTGTCTGCGCAAGCCGGTCGACCGGACGCCGGTGTGGTTTCTGCGCCAGGCCGGCCGCTACATGGCTGAGTACCAGGCGGTTCGGCGTCACCACACATTGATCGAGATTTGCAAGCAGCCGAAGCTTGCGGCCGAAGTTACGATCACCGCCGCGGAAAAGCTGGGCGTCGATGCCGCGATCATCTTCGCCGACCTGCTTTTGCCGTTCGAGTGCATGGGGCTGCCGTTCGAATTTCAGGCGGGCGAAGGTCCGGTAGTTCACCAGCCCGTGCGCACGGCTGAGGATGTAGCGCGGCTGCGGACAGATCGCGCGGCGGAGCTTGGCTACGTGGGCGAGGCCATCCGCCAGGTGGTTGCGCACTTCAAGGACTCGCTCGGCATCATCGGCTTTATCGGCGCGCCCTTCACCCTAGCCAGCTACATGATCGAAGGCGGCGGATCAAAGCAGTACATCCACACCAAGACCCTGATGTACCGCCACCCGGACGCCTGGCGCCGTCTGCTGGACAAGCTGGCCATTGTTCTGCGTGAGTACGCGCAGCAGCAGGTCGCGGCCGGGGCGGACGTGATCCAGATCTTCGACAGCTGGGCGGGCGCGCTCTCGGTGGAGGACTACCGTGACTTTGTCTTGCCCATCACCAAGACGCTGGTGCGTGAGGTGCAGGCCATGGGCGTACCGGTAATCTACTTTGGCGTGGACACCGCGAGCCTGCTGCCCGCGATGCGCGAGACCGGCGCCGACGTGCTGGGACTGGACTGGCGGACCCCGCTGGGCGCGGCCTGGCGTGCACTTGACTACTCCTGCGCGGTCCAGGGTAATCTCGATCCGATCACCCTCTTCGCTCCGCAGGAGCTGCTCTACGAGCGCGTACGCCAGGTGCTGGCTGGGGCTGCCGGACGCCCGGGCCATATTTTCAATCTCGGCCACGGAATTGTGCCGGGAACGCCGGTTGAAAATGTACAGGCGGTAGTGACGTATGTTCGCAGGCTCTCGCAGTCTGCAGCCGGAGGCACCTATGTCTGACCACGCAACCGCGATCATCCTGCTGGCGCACGGCACTCCTGACGAGCTCTCCGATGTTCCGAAGTATCTCTCGAACGTCGTCAGCGGCCGCGCCATGCCGGATTCGGTCATTGAAGAGATCACTCACCGTTACGGACTGATCGGGAAGAGTCCCCTGACGGCGCTCACGCTTGAGCAGGCGCGGCTCCTGTCGGATGCGCTCGACCTCCCGGTCTACACCGGCATGCGCAACTGGAAGCCCTACATTGCGGACACCGTCCGGCAGATGAAGGCAGACGGCATCACCCGGGCGGTCGCCATCTGCCTCGCTCCGCAGAACTCGCGCACCAGCGTCGGGCTCTACAAGCGGGCGGTCTTTGCCGAGGCTGCGGGCGCCATTGAGATCGACTTCGTCGAGGGCTGGGCCGACCATCCGCTGCTTGCGGACGCCTTCGCGGAGCGGCTGCACGCGGCGCTTGATGCGGCTCAGGGCGAGACCGGCGAGCGCCCGGCCGTGCTGTTCACCGCGCACAGCGTGCCCTGCCTGACCATCCAGACGCCGGCGCCCGATCCTGACGCAGCCGCGGCCAAGCGCCCGGCGCTCGCGCCTGACCCCTACCCGGTTGAAGCCAAGCGTACCGCCGCTGCCGTGGCGGCGCGCTGCGGCCTCGGCGCAGACGAGTGGTTCTTCGCTTTCCAAAGCCAGGGCATGGCCGGGGGTCCGTGGATCGGCCCCACGGTCGAGAACACGCTCGACGCGCTTCATGCCCAGGGCGTGGGGACGGTCGTCCTCCACACCATCGGCTTCCTGTGCGATCACGTCGAGATCCTTTACGACATTGACATTGCCTTCAAGGAGCATGCGGCGAACCTCGGCATGCATCTCTCGCGCCCGCGATCGCTCAATGATTCACCGCTGCTCACTGCGGCGCTCGCTGACCTGGCGCGCGGCGGCCTGCGCCGGCTTGAAGGTACGCGTCACGGCCATGCCGAGCTGACGGCTCCTGCGCCTGTTCCGGCGTGAGCCGGCGGATCGCCGTCGTTGGCGCAGGCATCGCGGGGCTGGCCGCGGCCTACGAGGCCGCAAGGACGCCGGGCTGGGAGCTGACTCTCTACGAAGCGTGCCACCGGCTGGGCGGCACAGTCGAGACCGTCCATCACGCTTCTGAGCTTGGCGAGTACGTGATCGAGTGCGGCCCGGACTCCTGGGTCTCCGACAAGCCTTGGGCCCGCGATCTGGCCATCGAGCTGGGTCTTGAAGACCAGCTTATCTACTCAAACGATGACACACGCCGCACCTATCTCGCCCGCGCCGGCGGGGCCGACCAGGGGGAGCTGATCCCCATGCCGGACGGCATGCGCATGATGGTTCCCACCCGCTGGGAGCCGGTCCTCGCATCTCCGCTGTTTACGGAAGAGGCGAAACGCGCGTACCTGCGGGAGCCGGAACGTGCCCGAGAGCTGAGAGCAGCGGCGCTCGCGAACGACGAGAGCGCGGACGAGTCGGTCGCGAGCTTTGTGCGGCGACACTTCGGCGATGAGGCGACCGAGACCATCGCCGGGCCCCTGCTGGCAGGCGTTTTCGGCGGCGATGTGAACAGGCTCAGCGCCCGCGCGACGCTTGCGCCGTTCGTCAAAATGGAGCTCGAGCACGGCAGCCTGATCACGGCTCTGGCCGCGCGCGAACCTCGCGCAGTGCAGCCGATCTTCACCACGCTGCGTTCGGGGCTGAGTAGACTCGTGGACAGGGTCGCCGCAAGCCTGCCGCCGGATTCTGTTCGCCTGCATACGCGCGTCCTCGGCATCGCCCTCCAGGGTGAGCGATGGCAGATAGAGACAGACGCGGGGGCGAGTCCGTCTGATCACGCAGATCAGTTTGACGCGGTGGTGCTGGCTACTCCCGCGCATGTCACGCGCAAGCTGCTTGCGCCCCTGGATGGCGCTGCGGCTGGGCTTCTCGAGCTGGAGGTGACCTCCGCGGTGGTGGTCGCGCTGCTGTTTGAACCTGCGGTGACCGTTCCCGGCGGCTTCGGATTTCTCGTGCCACCGGAACAGGCGCTTTCAGATGAACCCAGCCTGCTGGCCGGCACCTTCATGGACCAGAAGTTTGCCTTCCGCGCTCCTGCGGGCTCCACATTCCTGCGCGGCTACTTTGGCGGCCTCGCTGCTCCGCGGATGATTGGATGGTCCGATGAGCAGATCGTCGAAGCGGCAAGGACTCAGTTTGCAAGACTGCTGGGTCCGCTGCCGACGCCCTCGTTCTCTGTCGTTCGCCGCTGGCCTGAGTCGCTGCCGCAATACACTGTCGGCCACGTTGTTCGCATGCGCGAGCTTGAAGCACGTCTCCGGGCGCTCCCGGGACTGCGCCTGGTCGGTAACGCCTATCATGGAGTCGGTCTGCCCAACCTCGTCAACGAAGGGCGCAAAGAAGCCAGGGCATTGCTCACGAACGCCTGAAGGGGCGAAAAGTTTCAGAAATGCCAGGAATTTAGCTACTTTGGTCGCAGCAAAACGCCGGTGCCGGCGAATGCACCCGTATCTACACAAGCGGTATCCGATCTGTTTAGATGGGCTTACTGGCGCGTTGGGGACGAACCGGAAGATGAACAAGACGCAAAGTGTAGTCATTGTAGGAGCCGGACCGGGTGGTCTGGCCGCGGCCATTCTTCTGGCTCGCTCAGGCGTGAGGGTTACGATCGTAGAAAAGCGTGGCGTGGTCGGCGGGCGCACCTCAACCATTGAGCAGGATGGCTTCCGCTTTGACGCCGGTCCCACCTTCTTTCTTTACCCCCGTGTGCTGCGCGAGATTTTTTCTGCCGCCGGCTTCGACCTTGAAGCTGAGGTATCGATGGCGCGACTGGATCCGCAGTACCGCCTGGTCTTCGGCTCCGGCGGCGAGCTGCTCGCGACCCCGAACGTGGAGCGTATGGAGCGAGCCATTGCCGCACTCTGCCCCGCAGATGCAGAAGGCTTCCATCGCTTCTTTCTCGACAATCGCAACAAGCTCGAGAAGTTCATCCCCTTTCTGGAGACGCCATTCGAGTCCTGGCGCGACCTGGTGCATCCGGACATGCTCAAGCTGCTGCCGCTGCTGCGCCCGTGGCGTTCGCTCGACAGCGATCTGCGATCGTACTTCAAAGACGAGCGCATCCGGCTCGGCTTCAGCTTCCAGTCGAAGTACCTCGGCATGTCACCTTTTTCCTGCCCCAGCCTCTTCTCGATCCTTTCTTTCCTGGAGTACGAGCACGGCGTCTTTCATCCCATTGGTGGCTGCGGCGCGGTCACGCGCGCGATGGCGCGTGTCGCTGAGTCGCTGGGGGTCAAGATCCTGCTCGACGAGCCGGTAGAGGAGATCCTCTTTGAGGGCCGCCGCGCGGTCGGCCTGCGGACGGGCGCACGCCGCCTCCAGGCAGATTCCGTCGTCATCAATGCCGACTTCGCCCAGGCGATGCAGCGCATGGTCCCCGACCATCTGCGCCGCAAGTGGACGGACAAGCGCATTGCGAAGAAGCGCTTCTCCTGCTCGACCTTCATGCTCTACCTGGGCATTGAGGGCCAGTATGACGAGGTCTCGCACCACACCATCTATCTCGCCAAGAACTATCGCCAGAACCTGCGCGACATCGAGGACGATCACCAGCTGTCGGAGGATCCATCCTTCTACGTGCAGAACGCCTGCGTGACCGATCCAACGCTTGCGCCGCATGGCATGAGCACGCTCTACGCGCTGCTGCCGGTGACGCATGAGAGCGAGCAGGTTGACTGGGCGAAGGAGGAGGATCGCTTCCGTAACCTGGCCATCGCCCAGCTTGAAAAGATCGGCATCACCGATCTCGAGCGCCGCATACGGGTCGAGAAACTGGTCTCCCCGCGCACCTGGGCTTCGGATTTCTCGCTCTACCGTGGCGCCACCTTCAGCATGGCGCACTCTCTGCGCCAGATGCTGCACCTGCGCCCCCACAATCGCTTTGAGGATCTGGACGCGGTGTACCTGGTCGGCGGCGGCACCCACCCGGGCAGCGGGCTGCCGGTGATCTTCGAGTCGGCGCGCATTACCGCCCGCCTGCTGCTCGAAGACATGCACATAGAGCCGCAGTGGAATACGGATCCGGTGCTGCCCGCCACGCCTCCCGCAGATTCGATCTACGAAGCGGTTAGTTAGGATGAATGGCATGTCTGCCGTCGCCATTCACCTGGGCGCCGCTCGCGCCGCTCAACAAGGCTGGGCAGCCGCGAGTGTCCGCAGCCGCTTGCGCATGCTGCGCGCCCTGCGACACGAGATGGCCTCGGGCGCCTTCGGTCTGTCGGCCTCCGTACCGGCGAGCCGCCCGGGAAGCCTGAAGCGGCGGCGCGCGGACACGCTCATTGCCGAGGTGCTGCCGCTGATTGAAGCCTGCCGGTATCTTGAGCGCGAAGCCGCCTTCCTTCTCGCCCCGCGCCGCGAAAGCACGCAGGCGCGGCCCCTCTGGCTGGGGGGCATAAGTGTTGAAACGCGGCGCGAGCCTTTGGGCGTCGTGCTCATTCTTGGACCCGCGAACTACCCTCTGTTTCTTCCCGGCGTGCAGGTCCTGCAGGCGCTCGCCGCCGGCAATGCAGTGCTCTGGAAGCCTGCGCCCGGAGGGGAGTCCGCCGCGCAGGCAATCCGCCTGATGCTGGTGGCCGTCGGGCTTGATCCCGCGTTGCTGACCCTGCTTGACCCTTCACCCGAGGCGGCCCGTGCAGCCATTGAAGCAGGGGTGGACAAGGTTTTTCTAACCGGGTCAGCCACCACCGGGAAAGCCGTCATGCGCGATCTCTCGGCCACGCTCACGCCTTCCACGATGGAGCTTTCGGGGTGTGACGCGGTCTTTGTGCTGGACGACGCGGACCTGGCGCGGGCGGCGGACGCGATCGCCTTCGGCGTGCGCTTCAATGGCTCGGCCACCTGCATGGCGCCGCGACGCGTCTTTGTCTCTGCATCGATGGCAGACAGATTTTCACCCATGCTGGTGGCTGCGCTTTCAAGCATGCCTCTTGTCCATCTACCGCTCGCGACGCGCGACCTTCTACAGGATCTGGTCGACGAGGCCACTCTTTATGGAGGCACCATCCTGCTGAACGGCCTGCACGGCCTGGGGGACGAAGGCGGCGTCTTCGCGACCATCATTGCGAATGCCACGCCGGACATGCGCGTGACGCAGACAGACATCTTCGCGCCCGTGCTCTCGCTGCTGACGTTTCATTCGATCGAGGAGGCGGTTGCCGCTCATGCACTGTGCCCCTACGCGTTGACGGCGGCGGTCTTCGGGCCGGCTGGAGAAGCCGAGGCGCTGGCCTCGCGGCTGCGCTGCGGGACGGTGCTGGTGAACGATGTCATCGTGGGGACGGCGGATCCTCGCGCGAGCTTCGGCGGCCGCGGCCACAGCGGCTTTGGCTCGACACGCGGACGCGAAGGACTCCTGGAAATGACAGCGGTAAAGACGGTCATCCACCAGAAGAGCAGGTCGCGCGTGCCGTACCAGCCCACGACCAATGCGCATGGCGAGCTGTTCACGGCCTACATTCAGGCGGTCCATTCAGGTAGTTGGCGCCAACGCTGGCGAGGCTTGAAGGCGTTGCTGCGCGCGGCATTGAAATTCGGGAAGCAGTAGAGGAGAGCAAACGTATGCGTATCGCAGTGATTGGGTCGGGCCTCGGGGGGCTTGCGGCGGCGGCCACTCTGGCCGCCCGAGGGTATACGGTCGAGGTCTTTGAAAAGAATCCGTGGCTCGGCGGCAAGGCGGCGCAGCTCTCGGAACAGGGCTTTCGCTTCGACATGGGTCCGACCATCCTGATCCAGCCCTCGGTGCTGCGGCGCATCTTCTGCGAGGCAGGACGGAAGCTCGAGGACTACATCACCATGGTGCGGCTGGACCCGCAGTGGCGATGCTTTTTTGACAACGGCTCGGTGATGGACCTGAAGCACGAGGTCGGCGAGATGGCGGCCGCCCTCAACGCCCGCCGGCCGGGGATGGGCGACAACTACATCAAGTTCATGCAGCTCTCCGAGCAGCTGCACGGCATCTCCGACCGCTTCTTCTTCTGGAAGTCCGTCGGCTCGATCAAGGACACCTTTGAGATCGGCGGCGCCTTCGACATCGCCGTGCTGAAGGATGTGGCCCGCATGCGCATGGGCCAGTCTGTCGCCGGAACCATTCGCGACTTTATTGATGACGCGGACGTGGCGCAGATGCTCGACCACTATGTGCAGTATGTGGGGTCGTCTCCGGACGCCTCGCCCGCGATCCTCTGCTCGATCGGCCACATGCAGGCGGAAGAAGGTATCTGGTATCCGATGGGCGGCACGCGCGCGGTGCCCGAGGCGATGGTGAAGCTGGGGCGGGAGCTTGGCGTGACCTACCGGACCTCAACAGAAGTCGAGCGCCTCTTGACCACGCAAGGGAAGGTCACCGGTCTGATGACCACCGGCGGAGAGCGCTGCAATTTTGATGCCGTGGTGTCAAACGAGGACGCGGTCCGCACCTATCGCGAGCTGGTGGGCGGTGCGGTGAGCGAGAAGTTCGACCGGCAGCGGGAGTACGAGCCTGCCTGCTCCGGCGTGGTGCTTTACCTGGGGCTCAATAAGCGCTACGAGCATCTCGCGCATCATGACTTTGTTTTCTCGCGCGACGCGCATGAGGAGTTCCACCACATCTACGATCTCGGCGAGCCTGCGCCCGACCCGACCTGCTATCTCGCGTCGACCTCGCGAACCGAGCCCGCCACTGCTCCGCCGGGCGGAGATGCGCTCTACGTCCTGGTGCATACACCGTTCCTGCGGCCTCATCACGACTGGTCGAAGATGCTGCCTCAGTACCGGCAGGTGATCCTCGACAAATTGAAGCGGACCGCAGGGCTGACGGATATTGAAGACCGCATCGTTTTTGAGCGAGCGTTGACACCGCAGGACATCCACGATCGCTACAAGGTTCTGAACGGAGCAATCTACGGGCTTTCGAGCCATGGCCGCTGGAGCGGCGCCTTCAAGCCGGCGAACGCCAGCCGCGAGGTGGATGGCCTGTTTCTGGCCGGGGGCGCGGCTCATCCCGGACCGGGAATGCCCATGGTGATGATGTCCGGGTGGATCGCAGCCGACGCGGTTGACCAGCGTTATCGCGGAGTTGCTTCTGCCGATGCGGCGCGCAGGCAGGCGGAAGAACTGCTCGCCGTGACTCGATGAAGCATGCAGCCGGGACAGCTCCACAGCGGCCGTCCCGCGCTCTGCTGCGCTTCTTTGACGGCTATCTTGCGTTCTACGTCCGAAGGCACTTCCATGCGCTGCGGCTGGCGCATGCGGCGAGGTTCCCGCGAGACGCGCGCCCGCTGATCGTCGTCATCAATCATGCCTCCTGGTGGGACCCCCTGACCTCGATCGTGCTCTCGCGCCACCTGCTGCCGCAGGCAGACCACTATGCGCCGATCGACGCGCTGGCGCTGGGCAAGTACGGGATCCTCAGGAAGCTTGGGCTGTTCCCGGTCGAGCAGAACACTCCCCGAGGCGGAGTGCAGTTCCTGCGCGCAGCGCAGCACATCCTGGCCGAGCCGAACTCCCTGCTTTGGCTCACGCCGCAGGGCCACTTCACCGACGTGCGGACGCGCCCGGTGGTCTTCAAGAGCGGCCTGGATACCTTGCTGCGCCGCATGACCCAGGTCGCCTCCCAGGTCACAGTCTTGCCGCTTGCCTACGAGTACACCTTCTGGGATGAGCGCCTGCCCGAGCTGCTGACCAACTGCGGGGAGCCGGTGCTCATCAACGGGGATGCTGCAAGCCCTGGCACCCAGATCGAGGCCGCGCTGGCCCGCACCCAGAATGAACTGGCTGAACTGGCGGCGACGCGCGAGCCTGCCCGGTTCGAGCCGGTGATGGCGGGCCGGGCGGGCGTCAGCGGTATTTACTCTCTCTATCAGAGGAGCCGCGCCGCGCTGACCGGCAAAGCGTACCGGCCGGAGCATGGTAGCATCCACCAACCGTGACATTGCCGTTGCCGCATGCGCCACTGCTGATCGCCGTCGTTGCCTGCTCGCTCGGGCCGGCGCTGCTGTTTCTATTCAATCAGCTCTTCTACCGCGCTCCGCCGTCGCGCCCTCGGTACACGGGCGATCCGATCTCGGTGCTGATCCCCGCCCGAGACGAGGAGGCGTCGATTGCCGCGGCCGTCGAACATGCCCTGGCGACGCGCGGCGTTGAGATCGAGATCATCGTTCTGGACGACGCTTCTTCTGATAGCACCGCGGCGATCGTGAAGGCGATTGCCGCTCGCGACCCGCGGGTCCGTCTTGCATCGGCTCCGCCCTTGCCGCCCGGCTGGAACGGCAAGCAGCACGCCTGCCACGTGCTCGCGTCGCTGGCCACGCACCCGACCCTGTGTTTCCTCGATGCCGATGTGCGCCTTGAGCCCGACGCGCTCGCACGCCTGGCCGCGTTCATGGACAGCCACGCCGCGAGCCTGGTCAGCGGCTTTCCCCGGGAGGAGACCGGGTCGCCGCTCGAGTGGCTGCTGATTCCGCTGATCCACTTTGTGCTGCTCTCCTACCTGCCCTTTGCCGCCATGCGGTGGGCGCCGCGCATGGCGGGTTTTGCCGCCGGCTGCGGACAGGTGCTCATGGTCCGGCGCAGCGACTATCGCGCGGCTGGGGGCCATGCTGCCATCCGACAGACGATGCATGACGGGTTGCTGCTGCCCCAGCTCTTCCGGCGGCACGGCTTCGCCACTGATCTTGCGGACCTGACCGGCCTGGCCCGCTGCCGCATGTACACCAATGCGCGCGAGGTGTGGCGGGGACTGACCAAGAATGCCACCGAAGGGATGGCTGCTCCGTCCCGCATCCTCCCCTTCTCTGTGCTGCTGCTGCTCGGTCAGGTTCTGCCCCTGCCGTTGTTTCTGCTCGCGCCTTCGAGTTTAGGCGTGGTTGCACTCGCCGCCTCCTACGGTCCGCGGCTCATCGCCGCCGTTCGCTTCCGGCAGAATCTGCTGGGTGCCCTGCTGCACCCGGTGGGCGTGGCCATTCTGCTGGTTCTGCAGTGGAATGCCTTGTTCCAGAAGCTTGGGGGCAAACGGACGACGTGGAAACAGCGAGCCTATCGCCTCGGCTAGCGGACGGGCTCTGTTTTCTGAGATCAAAGCGAGGTTTACCCGCACCCTCGCCTGCCAAGCATCCTTAACCGGGTGCATTGCATTTTCTCCTTCATGCCGCGCTCCTCCCGTGTGCTTCCTCTTTTGCTGTGCGCCCTTGCGGCCGCGCCTCTCGGCCTGGGCGCGAGCGGCCCTGCCGACACGCATACTGGATCGACAAGCAGTTACGCCGAGCGCCTGGCCTCCGCCCGCAGCGCCTACTTCCGCGATGTGGGCGGAGAGCATGACGCCGATGCGGCGGCGCGCCAGCAGTTTAACGCGCTGCACCGCGATCACCCGAACGATCCGGTTGTGAGTGCCTATTCAGGGAGCCTGGAACTGCTCGAAGCGGCGCGTACCTGGGCGTTGTGGAAGAAGCACATGCTCTCGCAGGAAGGTCTGGCGGAGATGGATGCCGCGGTCTCAGCTGCGCCGGACAACCTTGAGGCCCGCTTCGTCCGGGCGCTCACCACCTGGCACCTGCCCTTCTTTTTTCATCGCAAGGCACAGGCGGAGAGCGATCTCGCGGCCATTGCGCCGCGCGCCGAGCAGGCCTCGCGCTCCGGCGTTCTGCCGCCGCCGCTCGCTGCTGCGGCACTGGACTACTACGGCCAGGTCCTCGCCGGACGCGAGGACAGGAGCGGCGCTCAGCGAGCGTTTGAAGCCGCGCTGCGCGTCGATCCGAAAAGCCCCGGCGGACAGGATGCCCGTAAACGGCTCAAAAGCTGATGCGGCTGGTCTACCGCAATTTGCTAAGACCGGAAGTTCTTACCATCGAAGAGGCTGACGCACTCACCGGTCGTACATCGCGGTCAGAAAGCCGGTAGACAGCAGAGGTCGCCCTTTCTCTTTGCTACTGCTTCATACATCGTTGGGATGCGATTGCAGTAGGCAATCATGCCGCTCGAGTGCAGTGCGTGGAAGAGCGCAGTGGGATTGGGCCGGTAGTAGCCCTACCCGCGGTCACCAAAATAAGCGGCGAATAGCGGTTCATTGGTGCGGCGGAACACGAAATACGTGGATTGATACTGTCGGTTAGTCGCGTCCGAGGACGGAGCTGATCACGTACAGGGGCCGGTGCTTCACCTCGTCGTAGATGCGGCCCAGGTACTCGCCCATGATGCCGAGCGAGATCATCTGCAGTCCGCTGAGGAAGAGCATGCCGATAAACAGCGTGGCCCAGCCCGCAACCCAGTGGCTGGTAAAGATGCGTACGATCAGCGCATAGATCACGCCGATGAAGGACAGTGCCGCCGCGCCCAGTCCCATGAAGGTGAGTGCGTGCAGGGGCACGATCGAGAACGAAAAGATGCCGTCCAGAGCCAGCTGCACCATCTTGACCAGCGAGTATTTTGTTCGCCCGGCGAAGCGCGCTTCTCTCTGGTAGCGAACGCCGGTCTGGCGGAAGCCGACCCAGCTGCACATGGCGCGAAGCAATCGATGGCGCTCGGGCATTGCCAGAAGCGCATCGATCACCGCCCGGTCGACGAGACGGAAGTCACCCGTGTCGACGGGGATGTCGACGTTGGAAAGCCGGTGGATGATGCGGTAGAAGAGCACCGCCGACCAGAGCTTGAAGCCGGACTCGCCACTGCGCTGCTCACGCACTCCGTAGACCACCTGGTAGCCTGCCCGCCATTGATGGAGCATGGCCGGGATCACTTCAGGAGGGTCCTGCAGGTCCGCGTCGAGGATGACCGCGCACCCGCCCCGGGCCAGGGCCAGCCCGGCGCTGACGGCCTTCTGGTGGCCGAAGTTGCGCGACAGCGTGGCGGCCACGACGTGCGGATCTTCGCGATGCAAAGCCTGAAGAATGGAGTAGGTGTGATCGAGCGAGCCATCGTTGACGTAGACGATCTCGTAGTCTTCGCCGGTGCTCGCGAGAACGGCCTGCAGCCGCGCGTGGCAGGCGGCAAGCACTTCCTCCTCGTTGTAGCAGGGCACGATCACGCTCAGCATGGGTCGGGCCCAGTCTATCGCGTATCCTCTACCGCTTGACGCACAGGGCATAGAAGCCGTGCGCAGTGCAGTTCCAGAGAAAGGCCTGCTCCCGCAGCAGCGGTTTCATCTCGTCGAGCGGATGCGGCTCTCTTGCCAGAGGGTTTGCGTAGAGGATAAAGCCGGCTCGTGCCAGTGCCTCATCGCGGTAGCGCGAGGCTCCGCGCAGTTCCTGCCACAATGCGAACGGGTGCTCGCTGTCCTCTGTCGGCAGCGTGTCATAGAAGAGCGCCCCGCGGTGGACTTGTTTGATGGGCAGGATGGTCAGGTACATCCATGGACTGTTGAGCAGGACCGCATGATGCGGCGCAAAGGCGCGCACGCCGGCCCAGTAGTAGAGCGGATACGTCGTTCCGGTGTGCCAGTCGTTCACGACATCCTCGGGTTCGATGTAGATGCCCTGTGCATGTTCAGGCAGCGGTGCCGCGCCTAAGAGTGCCTGCCTGCGCGCGACGCGCGTGAGAACAGGGAAGGTTGCCATCCATGTAACCGCCGTAAGCACGATCGCGCCGGCCGCGAGGCGCGAGCGAAGGCGGGGCGCGATTGCTGCTCCGGCGGCAGTGGCAAGAATGATCGGCCACACGATGTCCCACATGCGCTGGGGGAAGTAGAACGACCCGTTGAGCGAGCGCGGGAAAAGCCATGAGCAGCACAGAAAACCGGTCGCGATCAGCATCAGCCGGCCCGCGGATGTAAGCGGCCTGAGCGAGCGGGTCACCAGCCACACCGCGCCCGGCACGATGAGCACCAGACCGGCCTGGGCGAGAACCTGCAAGGGCTGCGTCCCGGAGATGAGTCCGAGGTTCTGCCCGGTGATGATCGCGAGCAGCAGGTCCCAGTGCGGCTGCACGTCGGAGAGGATGGCGCTCGCGCCGGTGTGGCCCTTGTCGGCGATGCTCAGGGGCCCGAGCATGGCGGCGCAGGAGAGCAGCAGCGCTGCCGCCTTGTAACTGAACGCCATGCGCGTGGGCTTTGAGGGCAGCAGGAGCAGCAGGTCCGCGGCGAGAAAGAGGATCAGCACCATCAGCGGCACGGGATGCGAGAAGACCAGTACAAACAGTGCGAGCACGAAGGCTGCGAGCGCGGCCGCGGAGGGCAGCAGCGTGTAGAAGCCGAGCGCCCAGAACATCGTTCCTATAGCGAAGCAGAAGTTGAAGAAGCCGGCGCCGAGCGACCAGGTGATCAGCAGCGGGATCATCCAAAGCGAGGCAGCGGAGGCGTTCTCGATCGACGCGCCGGAGGCCCGCGCCAGGCAGCGTGCAAGAAAACGGAAGCCGAGTGCTGAGTTCGTAACTACAATAATTACAAATAGTTTTTCCGCGACATCGGCCGTTACAAGACGCTCTAATCCGATGAGAGCCAGGTAGTGCAGGGCATAGGGCGCGACCAGGTGGCGCACCGCATAGAAGCAGTTGTAGGGGGCCTGCTTGCCAGCGTGATCCATGAGGCTCGCGAGCGCGCCGGCGAAGTAAAGATGCGCGGGTCCGTCGCCTGAGGGAAAGACCGGCAGCCAGAGAATGAAGGCCAGCACGACCGCCAGGGCGAAAGCATAAAGGCCGTCCTGCCATCGCAGTGCTCTCAAGCACTTTCCTCGCTTTTGCCTAGAATGCGACAGGCCGTCTCAGAAGCGAAGCAGAAGAGCCGCCACCGGTCTCCCTTGCTCTCGACGAGAATAGGTGCGACTGGAGCACCGACAAACTTCTCGACTCCCGGCTGCCAGAAGCGGACGGCAGCCAAATTCCGTTTCCTCACCCGCACCTCCCAGGCGCCGGGGAAGCGCCGCCACACCGCGCGGGCCGCGGCCGTCCCAAGCCACCCCTGCGCCGCCCAAGCACGATGAAGAATTCCACCATGTCCTACACATCCCTGCCAGAGGTTACCTCTGAGATCTCAGACCCACGCTTCACCAGTGCGAAGC
>CAXUND010000081.1:0-15392 GCA_964252445.1 uncultured Acidobacteriaceae bacterium
CCGCCGCCGCCATGGCCGGCGGGAGCAGCCTGCTTCGGCTCGGGGATGTCGGCGACCATGGCTTCGGTCGTCAGCATCAGCCCGGCGATTGAGGCCGCGTTCTGGAGTGCGGTGCGGGTCACCTTGGTCGGGTCGATGACGCCGGCCGCAACCAGGTCCTCGAAGACGTTGGTGCCGGCGTTGTAGCCGTAGTGGTTGTCGCCCGACTCGTGGATCTTGCCGACTACCACTGCACCCTCTTCGCCGGCGTTGCCGACGATCTGGCGCAGGGGCTCCTCGATGGCGCGGCGGATGATCTGGGCACCGATCTTCTCGTCGCCTTCAAGGGTCTTGATCAGCTCCTCGACATCAGGAGTGCAGCGAACCAGGGCCACACCGCCGCCCGGGACGATGCCTTCCTCGACCGCGGCGCGGGTCGCATGCATTGCATCCTCGACGCGAGCCTTCTTTTCCTTCATCTCGGTCTCGGTAGCCGCACCGACCTTGATGACGGCGACGCCGCCGACCAGCTTGGCGAGGCGCTCCTGGAGCTTCTCACGATCGTAGTCCGAGGTGGTTTTGTCGATCTGGTTGCGGATCTCCTTGACCCGGCCTTCGATGGCGGAGGTCTCGCCGCGACCCTCGACGATGGTGGTGTTGTCCTTGTCGATAGTCAGGCGCTTCGCACGGCCCAGGTCCTCGACCTTGACGTTCTCGAGCTTGATGCCGAGATCTTCGGTGATGGCCTTGCCGCCGGTCAGCTTCGCGATGTCCTCAAGCATGGCCTTACGACGATCGCCGAAGCCCGGAGCCTTGACGGCAGCGACGTTGAGGGTTCCGCGCAGCTTGTTGACCACCAGGGTGGCCAGCGCCTCGCCGTCCACGTCTTCCGCGATGATCAAGAGCGGCTTGCCGTTGCGGGCAACCTGCTCGAGCAGCGGCAGAAGGTCCTTCATCGAGGAGATCTTCTTCTCGTGGATCAGGATGTAGGGCTCTTCAAGGACCACTTCCATGCGGTCGGGATCGGTGACGAAGTAGGGCGAAAGATAGCCGCGGTCAAACTGCATGCCCTCGACCACTTCAAGCTGGGTCTCAAGCGTCTTTGATTCTTCGACGGTGATGACGCCGTCCTTGCCGACCTTCTTCATCGCTTCGGCGATGATCACGCCGATGGTGGAGTCCGAGTTGGCGGAGATGGTGCCCACCTGGGCGATCATCTCGCCGGTGACCGGCTTCGAGAACTTCGAGAGCGCGCCGCCAGTGACGACGCCGGCTTCGTCGCGCTTGCCGACGATGGCCTCAACTGCCTTGTCAATGCCGCGCTTGAGTGCCATGGGGTTCGCGCCGGCGGCCACGGTCTTCACGCCTTCGCGGTAGATGGCCTGCGCGAGCACGGTCGCGGTTGTGGTGCCGTCGCCGGCTACGTCCGAGGTCTTCGATGCGACTTCGCGGACCATCTGGGCGCCCATGTTCTCGAGCGAATCCTTGAGCTCGATCTCCTTGGCGACGGTCACGCCGTCCTTGGTGATGGTCGGGGAGCCAAACTTCTTTTCAATAACCACGTTGCGGCCCTTGGGGCCGAGGGTCACCTTGACCGCATCGGCCAGGGTGTTGACGCCGCGCAGGATCGCCTGGCGGGAATCTTCTCCGTGCAGAATCTGCTTTGCCATAGTGCTTTTCTCCTTGGTACACCGGGGCTCAAGCCGCCGGCGGTTTCAAACGATCTTTCCGAGTCAACCGCAGATCCTTCGCTTGCGCTCAGGATGACGAGCTTGCCGAGCTAAGACTTGAGGATGCCGAGGACTTCTTCCTCACGCATGATCAGGAACTCTTCGCCGTCGATCTTGATCTCGGTGCCGGAGTATTTGCCGAACAGGACGCGGTCGCCTGCCTTCACGTCGAGGGGGAAGGTCTTGCCTTCATCGTTCGATTTGCCCTTGCCGACGGAGATGACTTCGCCTTCCTGGGGCTTTTCCTTGGCAGAGTCGGGAATGATGATCCCGCCGCGGATGGTTTCGCCCTCTTCGACACGGCGAAGAAGGATGCGATCGTGGAGCGGGGTAAAGGTGGTCGCTGCGGTGGCAGTTGCCATAGTGTGCTTCTCCTGGACGAATGAATGGAACGTTGGTGGTGTGGATCGCGGTGCCGCTGGAGGCGCCGCACTGCCTGATGCAAAGTCCTGGGACCGCTGCTGGCACTACAACATACGAGCTGCTAGCAGTCGTTCCTCCTGATTGCTAAGGTAAGCCTGAGCGGCAGAGCTGTCAAGGTGGAAATCACAATGTGAGTGGTTTCGGCTCAGGATTGAATAGCTCTTCCGGCTAAGGGGGCGCACTGCATGCTGATGTTTCCCGCACCGATCACACCGATGCGCAGCGCCGGGAAGGCCTTTTTATCCTGACCGCTCATGAACACTATGCTCAAGCCGGGGAGCCGGATTGGCTACAGGCCGCAGGCGCTCTTCATGATCAGGGTTGATCGGTTGGCGGCGCTTTGCGGATGCAACCTACTGCCGGCTGAGCACCGGCAGGGACGCCGACGAGCGCGCGACCTCCACATGTTCAAAGGGGAGAAAGAGCCGAAAGACAGTCCCCGAGGGATGCTGCTGGCGCGAGCGTACCCGTAGAACGCCGCCGTGCTTGGAGATGATGTCGGCGGAGATCCAGAGGCCGAGGCCGGTGCCGGTGATGCCCTTGGTCGAAAAGAAGGGCTCGTAGATGCGCTTCAGCGTTGCCGCGCTCATGCCGGTGCCGGTATCGGCGACGGTAACCGCCACGCCTTCGCGACCGTCGCGCCAGTCGCGCGCGCGGCGCGAGCGAAGAAGGATGCGGGGCGCGGACTGTGTCTCCGCGACGGCTTCTGATTGCGTTGGATTACCCGGGCTGGGGATGCTCTGGATTGCGTCGAGCGCGTTGCCGACAAAGTTGGCCAGCACCTGGCGGATCTCGCCGTCGTAAGCAACCACCGGGGGCACATCCTGGAAGTCGCGTTCGACCACGATGCCGTGATCCCGGATCCGCACCTCGTAGAGAAACAAGACGGTGTCGAACAATTCACGGATGTCGGTCGCGACCGCGCGCGTGCTCTGTCGGTAGAAGCGCAGCGTCTGGGTGGTGATGTGCGCCACCCGTGAGAGTTCCCGCTGCGCGACCGCGAGATAGCTGCGCTGCGGGTCAGTCATCTCGGTCTGGCCAAGCAGGTAGAGGCAGTTGGTCACTGCTTCGAGCGGGTTGTTGATTTCATGCGCGATCGAGGCGGACAGCTTGCCGGCGGCGGCCAGTTTTTCGGTGCGCCGCAGCACTTCCTCGGAGCGCTTCTGCTCGCTGAGGTCTGCCAGGAACGCCGCCGTCTGGTGCTCGGAGGGGGGCGCCTCGGGATTGAGGACGGCTGCTCCGAGCAGCACCAGCAGAGGCGTGCCGTCGCGCTTGAGGCACTCCGTCTCGATGGTCTCGCGATGATCGATGGACCCTCGCGCGAGAACTGCCTGCGTGCGGCTGGGGAAGATGCGATCGAGCGTCAGCGTGGCCTGCTCGACGTCCTCCTGCGAAAAGCCAAGCAGCCGCTCCAAACCCTGGTTGATGTAGGTGACCGAGCCGGCCGGGTCAGCGATCAGCAGCGCCAGCGGCATGGCTTCTACCAGGCGGTGGAAGCGCGCCTGGCTCGAACGCAGAGCCCGCTCGGCGGCGCGCTTGGTGCGCCTGCTGGCGGCCTCGTTGATCTCCCGTTCGATGGCCGGAGCCAGCCGGGCCAGGTTCTGCTTCGATACATAGTCGTGCGCCCCGGCCCGCATAGCCGCAACCGCGGTCGCCTCATTGACCGCGCCTGACATCATGATGAAGGGGATATCGAGAGGCGTGCTCTTCAGCAGATCAAGTGCTTCCGGAGCGCTGAACAGCGGCAGGTTGTAGTCGGCCAGGATGATGTCCCAGCGCTGCCGATTGGGGGTCTCGAGCGTCAAGCCTTTCGCGTGAGGGCTCGAGCTCGTGAACCCGAGAGCGGCCTGCATGGCGCCCGCGGTCTCCACCCGGCTGATGCGCGGCAGAAAGCCTGCCTTGCGGAGATTGCGCTCGAGCAGCAGAGCATCGTCCGCGTTGTCCTCGATGAGCAGGACGCGGATTTCCCTCAGCCCAGCCTCTTCCCGCAGGCTTACAGAACCGTGGGCGGACATTCGTTCAAGACCAGCCAGTAGAGGCCAAGCTGCCGCGTCGCTTCTGCGAACTCAGAGAAGTTGACCGGCTTGCGGATGTAGCTGTTGACTCCCAGTTTGTAGCTGCGCACGATGTCACTCTCCTCGTCGGAGGAGGTGAGCACAACGACGGGAAGCATATTGGTCGCATCACTCTGGCGGATGCGGCGCAGCACCTCAAGTCCATCCACCTTGGGCAGCTTGAGGTCAAGCAGCACCAGCTGCGGCAGCTCCGGCACGTTGCCGGCGATTTCAGAAAAAAGCAGACCCAGCGCCTCTTCGCCGTCCCGTGCTACCCGCATGTCGTTCACGATGCCAGATTTCTTCAGTGCCCGGATGGTGAGCAGTTCGTGGTCCGGGTCGTCTTCGACCAGCAGGATCGATCGCTTGTTCATAGGCACTTATCCTAGCGTAAACCAGAAAGTCGCACCTGCTCCGACGACGCCCTCGGCGCGCAAGGTACCTTGGTGCCGCCGCACCACCCGTGAAACGGTAGCGAGTCCGATTCCCGAGCCGGCAAAGTCCTTCTCACCGTGCAGTCTCTGGAAGGCGTTGAACAGTTTGCCGGCATACTGCTGGTCAAAGCCGGCGCCATTGTCGCGGATGAAGTAGGCGCCGCCGTCCTGGCCGCTCTCACGGGCCAGACCGAATTCTATGACCGCATGGGCGCGCTTGGCGGTAAATTTCACCGCATTGCCGAACATGTTGTCGAAGATCACCCGCAGCAGCTTGGGATCGCCGCGGGCGGTCAGATCTTCCTGGATGCGGAAGTCGAGTTCGCGATCCGGGTTGAGGTGGCGCAGCTCGGAGGCGGCCTCGTGGGCGAGCGCGCTCAGGTTGACCGGCTCCGGGGTGAGTTCTGCCCTGGTGATGCGGGATAGCTGGAGCAGAGCATCGATGAGCTGACCCATGCGCTGCACGCCGGCCCGGATGCGCGCCAGATAGTGCTGGCCATCGGGTGGGATGACGTCCCCGTAGTCCTCGGCCAGCGCCACTGAGAACCCGTCGACGGAGCGCAGCGGTGCGCGAAGGTCGTGCGAGACCGAGTAGCTGAAGGCTTCGAGCTCACGATTGGTGGCCTCGAGTTCGAGCGTGCGGACGCGGACGCGGGCTTCAAGCTCGGCGTTCAGCTCGGCCACCTGGGCCATGCTGATTTCGGCCAGGCGGCGCGCCTCGCGTTCGGCCTCGTAGATAGGGGCGCGCTCTATCGCGGGGGCGATGCGAGCGGCGACCACGGATAAGAGGTGTTAATCTTCGGCCGATACGGCGTTGGCGCGCCGGCGGCCGGCGATCAGAAGCGCTGACACCTCGCCCGAGGTTGCCAGCGGCACAATCAGGAGCGTCCCCATCTCCAGGCGCAGCGACGCGATCGGGATTGACTCCAGCTGATGCCCGGTAAGCTTCACCAGCCGCTGGTGGGTCACAGCCTGGTGGAGCGGGCTTCCCGGCTCGACCCGGATGAGGCCGGCTTCAGTGGTGCTGGTGCCGTCGGCGGCGGTGATCTCGATGGACATAGGCTGTGCATCGAGTGCGTCGGGCAGCCAGTCGCAGAGGACCACCGCGTCGGCGTCGGCGACTGTGCGCAGCCGAGCCAGCATCTCGCTCGCGAGCTCGGCAAGCGAAAGCTGGCTCAAGCCCACATCGCTGATGACCTGCAGCTTTCGCAGCCGTTCGCTGTTGTTTGTCGCCAGCTGGCGGAGCTTTCGCTCGTACCGGAGCGAGAAGAAGGTCAATACGATGAAGAGCACATCGAGCGAGCTGGCGACCAGCACCGTGGACCGCGCCTGCAACCTGGACTCACTGGATACGCGCAGCCGGGAGGCGAGCAGTTGCTGCTCCTCTGTGCTCATGGCCGCGGCGATGGTTTTCATGCGCTCCATGTCGGCGGCTCCGGAGCCATCCTTAACCAGGGCGAGCGCGCCCGCGGAGTCTCCGCGGCGCTCGCTCTCGATGATCTGACCGAGTATCTTGAGACGCGCGCCGGTGACGGATCGCATGGTGACCAGGCGCTTCTGCTCACGCTGATTGTCAGCGGTAAGGCGGGTCAGCTCGTTCAGCTCTCGGGGCACCTGCTGGAGAGCCTGCTCATAGGGCGTGACAAACTCCGGATTGGCGGTCAGCACGTAACCGCGAGCTCCGGCCTCGGCGCCTTTCAGCGAGCTGACCAGGACCTCCACATGGTTCATGACCTGCCAGGTGTGCGAGACCCACCATTCGCTGTCTGCGAGCGCCTCCTCCGCGCGAAACGCGAGCCAGGCATTCGAGGCAACGATGAGAGCCGCGCCCAGCAGCAGGAGCACGATCACGGATTGCGGGAGTTGCTTCTTCATGGGGTGAACTTTACCGGGGGCAGACGGTTCATTTTATAAAGTAGAGGAAGGGGTGCGATCGACAAGGTCAAGAAGAGCTTTCAGGACACCCCGGGGTACCTGGGCCGGGCGAGATGAAAGTCGGGCTTGCCGGAGTGAAAGAGGGTCTCCGGTTGATCCGGCCGGGTATGACTAGCATGGAGCGGCGGCTGAAAGAGAAGACCCAGGGAGCGCGGACAGAGATCCTCTTGCGCATGGAGCTTTCAGAGAAGGCTGTGCAGCTGGGCGAGAAGGCTGTTCCATCAGCGGGACCGGGTAACCGAGAAGTTAAAGCGGGAATGGCCGCACCAGTTTCGCAGCGTGGCTGTTTACGGGATGGTTTAGCCAGCTCAATCCACGCGGTACTTGGTCTCAGCCAGCTGATTGAGCGGGCGCCACAGCAGGCGGTTGATGGTCACGACCATGGTTGCCATGACGATGGTCGCGAGCAGCAGCACCGGAAAGCTTCCCGCATCAGAAGCAGCACTGATCTGCGCGCCGAGTCCGGTGGTCTCAAGGGTGCGGTCTTTCAGGTGAAAGTACTCGGCGATGATCGAGGCGTTCCAGGCTCCGCCTGAGGCCGTGATCAGCCCGGTAATCAGGAAAGGGAAGATGCCCGGCAGGATCACCGTCTTCCACCGCTGGATGCGGGTGAAGTGGAAGAGCGAAGCCACCTCTTTCAGATCCGAGGGTATAGCCATTGCGCCCGCGATCACATTGAACAGGATGTACCACTGGGTGCCAAGCATCATCAGCGCGACTGCGCCTACGCTCAATCCCGCACCGATCCGCGCCATGCCTAGCAGGATCAGCGGGAAGAGGGCGGTCGCCGGGAAGGAGGCCGCGATCTGGGCAACCGGCTGGGCGATGCGCGAAAGCCGGGGGTTGAAGCCGATCGCGACTCCGGCCGGAATCGTCCATGCAGCGGCCAGCACCAGGGCAAAGAAGACACGCAGAAAGGTTGCGGCAGCGCCCTTCAGCAGCAGGGCGAACTCGCCCAGAGGAATACCGCGAAGCAGCAGGCTGGCCTTGAAGGCGCCGATTGCGACCACTACCGCGAGCATGATGCTGAGGACGATGGCAACGACCGGGCTCTTTTTTCTTTCACTCTCATCGCGCATGGCGGCCATGCGGCGCTCGTCTCCGCGGGCCAGCGAGTGGTAGATGCGCTCGCTCAAGGGGACAAGGGTGCGCTGCTGGATCGCCTCCAGCATGTTGGAGCGCCGCAGCAGGGTGAGGATGGGGGAGTGGGAGCGGTCCGCCGTTTCGACGTTCTCAAATTTGAACTTGTCGGACCAGTCGATTACCGGGCGCCAGATGAGCTGGTCCGCGGCCACGATGATCGCGATCATGGTGGCGATGCCGTAGATCATGGCGCGGGTGTTGCCCTGAGACGCGGCGGTTTGCAGGTAAGAGCCCAGCCCGGGCAGCCGGAAGTTGCGGCTGCCCACGGGGAACATCTCGCAGACCATGAGGAAGAACCAGCCGCTCGCGACCGATACCATCGAATTCCACACCAGGCCGATTGCGCCGTATGGCAGCTCGAGCTGAAAGAGCCGCTGCAGAGGAGAAAAGCGGTTGATCTTCGTCGCCTCGAGCAGCTCACGCGGAATCGATTTCAGCGACGCATAGAAAGAGAACGCCATGTTCCATACTTCGCCGGTAAAGATGAGAATGATCGCGCCCATTTCGATACCGAGCTGGCGCGTCTTGATCAGCGACATCATGGCCAGCATGACCCCGGGCAGAAAGCTGAGCACCGGGATCGATTGCAGGATGTCGAGGGTCGCGATCATCAAGGCCTCAAAGCGTGCGTTGTAGGCGGCCACGTAGCCATAGCCGATGGCGAAGGCGAGCGACAGCAGATATGCGATGAAGATGCGCACGCAGGAGTAGAAGGCATAGCCGGGCAGCGCCCAGGGAGAGAGCGAAATCCCGACCTCGGGCACGGCGCCGCCTGCCCAGTACTTGGCGATCAGCAGGATGCCGTAAAAGCCGGCCAGCAGCCCGGCTGCCACGCCGAGGTCCAGCACCACCGGCCAGGTGCGTTCGACCACCAGCGTGCGGGAGAGCAGGGCACGCGAGAGCAGGGGACGGGAGAGAGTAGGGATCCGCGAGCTCAAGCGGACTCCATGCCGGCTGCGGCTTCGGCCTCTTCATTCTCCGGCAGCACAAAGCGCCGGCGAGGAACATCGAAGTCGAACAGCTCCGCATAGCGGCCCCAGTTGATCGCTGTATCCAGCTGGCGCTGGGTCTCCTCGTCAGAGAATTGCTCGTCGAGCATGTCGAGAAAGAACTCTTCCGGAACGGTGTGGTCGCTCTTGTTGTTCAGCGCGCGGGTAATCTGCCGCAGCAGCAGGACGTGCTCAAGCGCGGCCTTGCGAAAGTGCTCCTTCTGCTGTTGTATCTCTGAGTTTGCATACTCTACGCCCTCCGGGGTCATAAACACGTCGCCCTCGGCCACCTTGAGGAAGCCGAGGAGTTGCGCCGCATCCACGATCGGGAGCAGGTCGTCGAGCTCGAATGCGAGTTCGTCGGCAAGCTTGTAAATGTCGGTACGGCCGGCCTGATTTGCGGCATCGGGACCGGCCATGTCCATGATCAGCTCGAGCAGGCCGGCGATGCCGCCCGGACGCGCATGGGGCAGCATCTCGTAATGCATCTGGCGCTGGTCGCGGATCGGCCGCGCGGGGTTGAGGCTGGGAACCTCAGGGGTAACATCGGGCCGCGTTAAAACTTTGTAAATATAGTCGACAAGTTGGGTAAACGGCTGCGCCTTGCGGTCGCGCGGGTGGGTGAGCGTCACTTTGAAGTCGGTGCGCACATGCCCGGGATTGCGGCCGAGCACAATGATGCGGTCGGCCAGCAGCACCGCTTCCTCGATGTTGTGGGTGACGATAAAGATGGATTGCGTAGGGATGGTCTTCTTTTCCCACAGCTCCAGCAGTTCCGAGCGCAGGTTTTCGGCGGTGAGCACATCGAGCGCAGAGAACGGCTCGTCCATGAAGAGTACTTCGGGCTCGACGACGAGCGCGCGCGCGAAGCCGACTCTCTGCCGCATGCCGCCTGAAAGCTCCTTCGGGTAGGCGCTCTGGAAGCCGTCCAGGCCGACCGTGTCGAGTATCTTGAGCGAGCGCTCGCGGCGGTCCGCGGGTCCGATGCCGCGGGCTTTCAGCGGCGCCTCCACGTTCTCAAGTACGGTGAGCCAGGGGAACAGGGCGAAACTCTGGAAGACGATCGAGACGTTCAGTTTCTGACGGGTGAGAGGCTTTTCGTGCCAGAAAACTTCACCGCCTGAAGGCTGGGAGAGGCCGGTCAGCATGCGCAGCAGGGTCGACTTCCCGGAGCCGGAAGGACCGAGCAGGGCAACGATCTCGCCCGCAAGGATGGACAGATCGGTGGGCGCGATGACCTGGATGCGGTTCTCACTCGGCTGAGAGTAGAACTTCTCGACCTGGTGGGCGCGAATGATCGGTTCTGCCATCAGTTATCGCTCCAAGAAAAGAGGTCGGGACCATGAATGATCAAGTTCCGTGTTGGCTGGCCGATAATGAGCCAAGGACCAAGACGACTGACAGACTGCTTGTCCGCCGGAGTGCAATCAAGCAGATACCGTTTGCTGGACGGTGAGGACAGCATCACTGCTCACCGTAGACGTTTTTACCTTGGGGCCGTGAAAACCGCGCGAGCCCAGTAGAGCCTGCTCAGGGAAGCATCTCCCGAGAGAAGCGTATCATTTGAGGCGTGAGTGTTTAGTCAAGGTTAGCTCTGCCGGGATCCACGACGCATCCATTTTGCGCAAAGCGATTTGAAAAAGAAGCCAGGCAGGAAAAGAGAAGGAGCGAATGTCCGAAATTTCCCCAAAGCCCAAGGTGCTCGTAGCCGATGACGAACGCGTCATTGCCGACACGCTTGCAATCATTCTGAACCAGAGCGGATTCGAGGCCACTGCGGTTTACAGCGGTGAGAAGGCGGTCGAGGCGGCGCGCACGCTGTCTCCTGACATGCTCATCTCCGACGTCATCATGACCGACCTTAACGGCATCGATGCGGCCATCCGCATTCGAGGTCTGCTGCCAACCTGCAAGATACTCCTGTTCTCCGGCCAGGCCTCGACGGCCGACCTGCTCGACCGAGCCCGCGCCCAGGGGCACGAGTTCGAGATCCTCGCCAAGCCCGTACATCCGCAGGATCTGCTGGCCAGATTACGCGGCTGAGCCAGGTCCGACACCGCAATGGGTGAGCTCTTGCGGCTCACCTTACTTCCTCCCCAATAGTCCCGAGGACACGCATGAACAGGATCAAGAAGCGCGTCTGGATCTGTGCCCTGGCAAGCGTGTTTTCGGCACTCTCAACGCGCATCTGGACAGAACAGGCGGCCGAGCTGCAGATGGCAGCCTACTCCAGCATTATCTTCGGCCTGCTGCTGCTTGGTTTTGTTGAGGACCGCCGCGCAAGGGCTTTTGGCCCGCCCTGCTGGTGATCATCCTGCTGCACGGCAGCCTTCTGGTAGCCGCCCATGCAGCGTTCCCGGTGCGCACCACCTTCCTGCTGTGGATCGCGGCCGGGGTCGAAAGCACGATGCTCGGCATGTTGATGGTGGTGATGATGGGCAGTAGCACCCAGATGATTCGGCCGCGCCCCCCGGGTGAGCCGCGCGCGCCGTCCCCTGTGCGCCGCCGCAGTCCCGCGATGCTCTCCGGCGGGCGAGCGGGGCGATAGCGGGACCCCCTGCAGCGGTGGCCGGCCTGCTCCTAGAAGCTGCGCCGCCCATCCATGGCTCTCGCCATCGAGACTTCATCCGCGTATTCGATGTCACTGCCTGCGGGAATGCCGGTGGCGATGCGGGTGATGAGTATCTGCGCCGGTAACCGGCGCAAGACGTCGGCAAGATACACAGCAGTGGCTTCGCCCTCCAGCGTGGGCGAGGTAGCCAGGATCACTTCGTCCACGGCGCCGCCGGTTACGCGCGCCAGCAGATTGGCGCTGCGCAGGTGCTCCGGGCCGATCCCGTGCAAGGGGGACAGGGTTCCGTGCAGCACATGGTAGACGCCGTTGTAGCCGCGCGTCCGCTCGACAGATTCAATCGAGGTCGGCTCCTCCACCACGCAGATCACCGCATGGTTGCGGGTGGCGCTGGAGCAGTAGAGACAAGGGTCCACATCGGTGATGTTGTTGCACACCGAACAGAGCCGCAGCTTTGCCTTGAGCTCGCGCACCGCGTCTGCGAGTGCGGTTGCGTCTTCCGCAGGCGACCGCAGGATGTGAAAGGCGAGCCGCTGCGCGCTCTTCTGACCGATGCCGGGAAGCTTGCGCAGCTCGTCGATAAGCCGGGCCATGGGTGGAGCGAGCCGGGACACGGACTAGAGCAGACCAGGCGGCAGGCCCAGCCCGCCCAGCATGCCTGAGACCGAGGACTGCGCGGCCTGGTCTGCGCGGCGAGCGGCATCGTTGACGGCAGCCGTGACCAGGTCCTCCAGCATCTCGAGGTCAGCAGTGTTGGAGCCAAGTCCGGTCACCGCGGCCGGGGCGATCCTTATACCAAGAACGTGCTTCTGGCCGTTCATGCGCACGGTGACTGCACCGCCGCCTGCAGAACCTTCAACCACGGTGTGGCTCAGCTTCTCCTGCACGCTGTCCTGCATCTGCTTGGCCTGCGCTAACACCTGCTGCATTTTTTCGAAATCCACTGCTGCTCCTCTACTTCCATTAACCTTTGCTCTCGCGCAGATCGACAACGCTGTGAACCTCGGCATTGAACAGTTCACGAGCCTTCTGCACCAGCGGGTTCTCGAGAGCCGCTGCCTGGACACCGCCGGTCGCAGCCGGGCGCGGGCTGGTGGCGCGCGCGCTTACGGCATCGACGCCGGGCTCGACCAGCAGAGGCTTGCGGGTGAGCGGTCGCGCAGCGGCCCGGGTCACCTTTTCGGCCGCCGCATTCATCACCAGGTTGAGCATCGTCTTCTTCGATGCCACCCTGACGCGAACCTGATCTGCCGCTTCACTCCACTCGCCAGCAGAAAGCAGGGAAGCGGCGGTGGCGTGACCGGCGGTCTCAAGCGCGCTGCATACCACGCTGCGCAGTTCGCCCAGGTCGAGTGCGGCGCCGGCCTGGGAGTCCGCGACCAGCGGGAACGCGCCGTTGGCGGATTCGCCTACCGGTTCAACAGCGCGCACCGGCGGGCGCTCCGTCGCAGGCTCGGCGACTTCTCGGGGCAACGACATGGTCGCGCCCGCGGAGCTCTCCGCCGGCTGAGCTAGGCTGCCGGCGCGCTTGCGCCCGGAATCTGCTTCAAACGGGGAGAACGCCGGAACGGTGGAGGGCGCAGGCCCCGTCGGTGGAGCAGCCGCACGCGTCGGCAGCGGCCCGCCTCCGAGCGCGGCCGGCACCGGAGCGGCTGCCTTGCCGCCGAGCTGCGAAAGCAACTGCTCAACCGGCAGCAGCCGCTGGAGGTGCACCAGCTTGAGCAGTCCCAACTCCAGGTGGAAGCGCTGCTCCTGGCGGTAGTTCAGCTCGTCAAAGGTGCGCAGCATCACCTGCAGGAAGCGGGTGAGTTCTTCTTCGCTGAAGAGCAGCGCGGTTCGCCCGGCCCGCGCGCGCTCATCAGGCGAAAGCTGCAGCAGCTCGGATGCCTCGCCGGCGATGCGGGCCATGAGCGCGTTGCGCAGGTAGCGCACACACTGGCGTGCAAGCTGGGAGGCGGAGTTGCCGGCGTTGAGCAGGCGGTTGATCTCTTCAATCACCGGGGCCGACTGGTTCTCGCTGACCGCCTCAAGGATGCGCTCGAAGACCGTGTTCGGCACGGTGCCCATCAGCTCGCGAATCTGCGCAGCGTCCAGGCGCGGCCGGCCATCGTCGACCGGTGCCGAAGCGATCGCCTGGTCCATGATCGAAAGCGCGTCACGCATCGATCCGTCACCGGCCTCAGCCAGCAGGGCCAGGGCCTCGTCCTCTGCGGAAACCTGTTCCTCCGCAGCGATCGCCCGCAGCTGCGCCAGGATGTCGTCGAACTTGACGGCGTGGAAGCTGAAGTGCTGGCAGCGCGAGCGGATGGTCTGCGGAATGTCTTCGGGCTGGGTGGTCGCCATCATGAAGACGACGTGGTCGGGCGGCTCCTCCAGCGTCTTGAGCAGCGCATTGAAGGCGGCATCGGTGATCTGGTGCGCCTCATCGAGGATGTAGATCTTGTAACGGTCGCGCGAGGGCCGGTAGCGCGCCGCATCGCGCAGCTCGCGTATCTCGTCGATGCCGCGGTTGGTGGCGGCGTCCACTTCTATGACATCGATGGCGTTGCCGGCGCGGATCTCCGTGCAGGAGACGCAGACCTCGCAGGGCTCCGGAGTCGGGCGTTGCTCACTTCCGATCTCCGTCCGGCAGTTGAGCGCCATGGCCAGGATGCGCGCGATGGTGGTCTTGCCGATCCCCCGGTGGCCGGAGAAAATGTAGCCGTGGGCAATGCGACCCTGGGCCAGGGCGTTCAACAGGGTGCGGGTGACGTGGTCCTGTCCGGCAACGTCGGCAAAGCGCTGGGGACGATACTTGCGAGCTAGTACCTGGTAAGCCATCTGCTGGACTTATTCTATGCGGTCGGTCACCGGGTGGAGGCAGCCGGATTCAGCGGCTGGCATTCCTGCCCGCGGATCACTGCGGCGGGAGATGCATCGTAAGTCAATGCCTGGGGTGCAAGTCACTACTTCCGGAGAGGAGGCTTGATCAGGATCAGCTTTTTGGCCGCGGCGCGCGCTTCCTTCTTGGCTTTGCGGATTCTGCGCTCGATCTCCTCGGGCGCATACATGGTTCCGCGGCAGGTAGCAGCGCCGCAATGGCAGAGCGCGGCCGAGTCGTCGCCGTCGTAGAGGTGGTAGTCATAGGTCAGCTCTTCGCCGGCGGCGATGTCGCGAATGGCGATGATCCAGACCCGGCCGTCCTCCTCTTCCGTCTCGCAGTTGGGGTCGCAGGAGTGATTGATGAACATGGCCGTACCGAAGCCGTCGATCACCGTTGAGCCGTCGCCGATGCCGAAGAGGTAGGTGATGGGAAGGTTCTCGTACTTAACGTCGGCGTCGTCCTTCGAGATGCGCTCGCCGGTGTACTCGACGACGGCTGTACCTTTGGCGATTGGCGCGGTGGTGTAGCAGCCGGCGGCGTGGATAGCGGAGGAGCGGATGATCAGGGCCATGAATATTTAGAATTCCGCCGAGTATAGCAAGCTCTCACAGGCCCCGGCGGATACGTCTAAACTAGGGACAGTGATGAGGCGCAGGCTGCTGCCAACTCGGATGTTTCTGGGCCTGGTGCTGTGCGCCGCGCCCGCGGCGACACTGGTCGCCCAGCAGCAACAGGCGCCTGCCTCGGCTTCAAAGCCGGACGCCGGGGCCGCGCCCAAGCCTGCCTCCAAGACCCCGAGCCCCGCTGACGACAATCCTTTTCCCGAAGAGGTCTCCAAGCAGGCTGCGGACGCAGCGGCCGCCGATGAGAAGGCTGACCGCAAAGCGGCTTCGTCCGGCTCTGTCGCCGCGAAGGACGAGGATGAGGACAACAACTCAAGCCGTGACAAGTTGAAGGACCTCGACCTGCTCGGGGACCACGACTCGCGTATCGCGAACGGCGCGGGCGGCATCGTCGTAAACACCAAGCTTTCCGATGACGACCTACGCGTGGGCGTGTTCTACATGCAGACCGGCGACTACCAGGGCGCGTACGAGCGGCTGAAGGAGGCGGTCGCGGTCAACCCGGACAACGCCGAGGCAGTGTTTCGCCTGGGCGAAGCGGCTCGCAAGCTGAACAAGAAAGACGAGGCGCTGGCCAACTTCGAGATCTACCTCACGGCCCTCCCGGACGGTCCGCGATCGAAGAGCGCGCGCAAGGCGATGGCGGA
>CAXUND010000082.1:0-15313 GCA_964252445.1 uncultured Acidobacteriaceae bacterium
GCCGGAGCCTTGCGCGCCCGCGACGGCGCGACCCTGGGTGCCTCCCCCGCAGCCTTGGCGAAGTGCGGCGGCCATGGTGCATCGCCCAGACCTTCTCGCTCGTCACGCTCCGCCAGGTCAAGCAATCCCTCAAGCGAGCCGGCATGCGCTCCGAAATCGGCATGCGGGTCGCCAAGCTCCGCGAAGCGCGCGGGCGCGCTGAGCACGGTGAAGTCCGCCGGGTTGCAGTCGGGAACCTCGCGCCACTCAAGCGGCATCGAGACGCGCGCGTCCGGGAGCGGGCGGACAGAATACGCCGAGGCGGTGGTGCGATCCTTTGCGTTCTGGTTGTAATCGAGGAAGACTCCGTGGCGCTCCTCCTTCCACCATTTGGAGCTGGCGAGCGCAGGCACGCGCCGCTCGACCGCGCGCGCCAGCGCCAGCGCGGCGCGGCGAACTTCAGTAAAGGTCCACCGACGATGGATGGGGACGTTGATGTGAATACCGCGCGAGCCGCTCGTCTTGGGAAAGCCACGCAGGTTCATCTCTTCGAGCAGAATGCGCGTCTGCTCTGCGACCAGGCGAACGGCCGCGAACTCGACGCCGGGGCCGGGGTCGAGATCGACTCGAAGCTGGTCCGGATGATCGAGGTCGGCAGCCTGCACCGGGTGCGGATGGAGCTCCATGCAGCCGAGATTGACGATCCACACGAGCCCGGCAGCCGAATCGACCACCACCTCGTCGGCCGTGCGACCGGAGGGAAAAGAAAGCGTCACGGTTCGGAGATACGGAGGCAGGTCCGACGGCGCACGCTTCTGGTAAAAGGGCTCTCCTTCAGCTCCGTTGACGAATCGCTTGAGCACGATCGGCCGGCCTTGAATGCCGTGGAGGGCGCCAGGCGCGACCGCGAGAAAATAACGGACCAGGTCAAGCTTGGTGAGCTTTGTCTCCTGCGAGAAGTAGAGCTTGTCAGGATGCGAGATGCGAACGGAGTGACCGTCGATCTCGAGCAGCTCGGCGTCATCAGGCTTCGGCACAGACACAGCCTACACCTGCAGCCGGTCGCAAATCCTCTCGCACCGCGCACAAACGGTCGTCTTGCAGTCGGGTCCCGGTGAGCAACGGCCCGAACAACCAGCCTCAGTGCTCATCCTCTCCAGGTGAGGGAAGCAGGTCCTTCGCCACCCGCTGCTGGAGCCGCTCGATCACAAACTCCGGCACCAAACCCTCGACCGAGCCGCCGACCTGGAACACCTGCTTCACCAGGCGCGAGCTGACATAGGAGTACTTCGCGTCCGGCATGAGGAAGATCGTTTCCACGTCAGGGTTCAGGCGCCGGTTCATCAGCGCCATCTGCAGTTCGTACTCGTAATCGGAGATGGCCCGGATGCCGCGCAGCACGGCGTGCGCCTGCTTCTCGCGCGCGAAGTCGACCAGCAGGCCGGCGAAGGTGTCGACTTCCACATTCGCGAACGCCGAAGCCCCTGCGCGCAGCATGGCTACACGCTCGTCGACAGAGAAGAGAGGGTTCTTGGCCGAGTTGCGCAGCACTCCGACGATGAGCCGGTCAAACAGCTTCGCTCCGCGGGCAATCAGGTCCAGATGACCGTTCGTAACGGGATCAAAGCTGCCGGGATAAATGGCGGTAACGGTATGCAAGGCACTCGCAGTGTAGCAGGCAAGGGCGAGGCCCCTACGGGGCAAGCGCCAGCTACGTGTGGGGCGGATCGCCCTTCGGGCAAAGGCTTATGCCCCCGGTACTTCTTGGGGCGGCATAAGCCTTTGTGCGCCGCAGGCGCAGTCTACACGCCACGAAGTAGCCGCCCGCCACGCAGGCGGTCCTGCTTCACTGACGCCGAGACGGGCGAATCACTTCCTGCGCTAGTGCTGCGCCGTCGAGCGGGACAGCGGGAATCTCCGGCAGTGGCACGTTGGTGCCGGCGATGCCAAGCTTTTGCCGCAGCTGTGCGTCGATGCGTCCGAACACATCACGGTTGTCCTTCAGGAATTGCCGCACGTTCTCCCGGCCCTGGCCGATCCGGTCGCCGGAGTAGCTGTACCAGGCGCCTGACTTGTCGACGATGTTGTTCGCTACTGCCAGATCGAGCACATCGCCCTCGCGGGAGATGCCCTCTCCGTAAAGAATGTCGAACTCCGCCTCGCGAAAGGGGGCGGCAACCTTGTTCTTGACGATCTTGACCTTGGTCCGCGAGCCGACGACGACATCGCCTTCCTTGACTGCGGCGATGCGGCGAATATCAATGCGCACCGACGAGTAGAACTTGAGCGCCTTACCACCGGTGGTGGTCTCCGGGTTGCCGAACATCACGCCAATCTTTTCGCGGATCTGATTGATAAAGATCAGGCAGGTGCGCGATTTCGAAACCGTCCCCGTCAGCTTGCGCAATGCCTGCGACATCAGCCGCGCCTGCAGGCCCATGTGCGAGTCGCCCATTTCACCGTCAAGCTCAGCCTTGGGCACGAGCGCGGCGACTGAGTCCACCACCAGCACATCCACGGCTCCGGAACGGACCAGCGCTTCGGTGATCTCGAGCGCCTGCTCGCCGTAGTCCGGCTGCGACACCAGCAGGTTGTCAGTGTCGACACCGAGCTTCTTGGCGTAGATGGGGTCGAGCGCGTGCTCGGCGTCAACAAACGCGGCCAGCCCGCCGGCCTTCTGCGCTTCGGCAATGATCTGCAGCGTAATGGTGGTCTTGCCGGAGGATTCAGGTCCAAAAATTTCGATCACACGACCGCGCGGCACGCCGCCGACACCAAGCGCGGCGTCGAAGGAAATCGAACCCGTCGAAATGGTGGCGATCGGCACCGCGTCCTTCGATCCAAGGCGCATGATCGAACCCTTGCCGAACTGCTTGTCTATCTGCGCGAGTGCTGCATCAATGGCGCGGGAACGGTCATCTGCCACGTAAATCTCCAATTCTCATGCGTCCTGACCGGCCCGGGTGCGGGAGGGTAGTCTGGCGCGCAACTGCTCTAAACCGATACAAGAAAGTAAGAAAATCCTAACACCTAGCTCGTCGCCGGGCGAAGAAAAAACAAAACCAAAGTCATCTTGCGCAACACACTTTCTGCCTGCACTCTGATTGCGAGCTCAGCGCTTCAGCAGGTCCACAGGTTCTTTGACATCCGTAACCCGAAAGTACCGCGCCAGCGATGGATGCTGCCGACGGACCGCCTCAAACATTCCCCACGCTACCCGACGATAGGAGAAGTGGCCTTGAGGCGCCGACCGCAGCTCTGAGATGTACAGCGCTTCAGCGAAATCCATCTTGAACATTGCACGCACCCTCGTCCCCAGCGGCAGCAGGTAGGGGGCGACCTGGCTGTCGCTGTCCGACGCAGCCCCAAGAGCGCTGTCCATCGCGTTGGAGTAGGCGGGGAGCAGTCCAGCTTCCTCCAGTCCGTCAGGAATCTCATACCCGTGCTGCGGAGTGAAATCCTGGATCAGCTGTACACAGCGTCGATGGCGATGCATGTCGCGAAATCCGCCGATGTCCATCAGGATGTCGAAGCGCAGCGCCTGGCCGGCAGAAAAGGCGCGCAGCAGCTCGTCATGGCTGCCCCGCTCGCGCATGCCCAGGTCGATGATCTCGTCGAGCCTCGTCGCGGAGAGCGCGCGCACATGATCGCGCACCTGCCGGTAGGGATAGTGACAGGCGCCATAGAGCAGACTGGTGGCGAGCTCGATCTCGAGCGGATCCGCGCCCTCAAGCAGATCGACGACAGGAGCCTCGGCGATCGGCTCACTGCCAAACAGCTCAAAGGCCGCCTGCCTGAGTGCACGCGCGGTCGCGATGGCATAAGCGTTCGGCTCAGCATATTTGACCAGCGTCGGCGCTACGCGGACCTCGCGCAGCAGCAGCGCGCGCGCGCGATCCCCCAGATCCGCGTCGGTCAACGAAATCTCATCAACCAGGGCGGACGTGGCATCGCTCCGAGGGTCCCAGGCGGTACCGGCAGCGCCCTGCCGCAGCCGCTCGCCCAGGGCGCGTATCTCTGTCAGAGGGTGCGAAAGCAGCCGCGAGACCTGCGTCTCCAGCGTTCGCGCATTCACGATCTGTCCCAGAGAGGTGTTGGCCGCGAGCGGGAGCAGGTAGCGTGCGACGTCAAACGCCCGCGCGCGCAGCGTGCGGTCAAAAGCCTCCGGCTTCATGGTCTCAGGCTTCTGCACCTGTCTTCGCAGCGCTGCGAGCATGCCGTCCGAGGTCTCCCGGTAGGCGCTAAACAGCGCTTCAACGGCCCTGGTGTACCCCGCCTCCTGCAGCCCGGAGTCGAACTCGGGCGTGTACCACCCCGAGCGCTCAAAATCCTGGTAGCGGGTGGAGCGCTCCTGCCCGTCCCAGCGCTGCTCGTCGACCAGCACGATCGCTGCCAGCAGCGACAGGCGCTCGATCGCGAACGCAAGGTGCGCAAGATCAGCAATGGAGCGATGGCCGTATTGAAAATAGAACGTGTTGAGGAACTGCTCGGCTCGTTGAGCACTGATCTCGCGCAAGGACTCCTTCATTGAGAGCGAGGAGCGTGAGTACTTTGCCATCGCGTAGGCGAGCACTTCCGGGTCTGCCCCATGGACGGCGAAGACCTCGGCGCCGCGTTGCCGAGGTGAGTCTGCAGGTGAAATCAACGTCGAAAGCTCGGCCATGATCGTTGATTCAAAGATAAGCCAGGCGAGGCCATGGACGAGCGGTGTCATCGTGCCGGTTTTGCACAGCGGCAAGGCCGCCTCTTCCGCTGCGAGGCCCAATGCTCCACAATCAAAGGGGACAGACGAGGGCGACAGCATGAAGCAGGGTGCAGTGCTGGACCCGGGAACACCAGCGCCGGACGACGAAATTCTACGCACTACCGCGCATCGGCCGTTCAGCCTTCCCGCAGGTCCGTGGGCCATGACTCAGCGCTGGAATCATCTTCTGTTTGCTCACTGGCGCCTGGAGCCGGGAGAGATCGGACGCCTGCTCCCGGACGGGCTCACGGTCGACACCTTCGACGGCCATGCCTGGGTTGGGGTTGTGCCCTTCGGCATGGACCGGGTGCGGCTGCGCCGAATGCCCGAGGTGCCGGGCACCGGGACCTTCCCGGAGCTGAACCTGCGCACCTACGTCCGCGAGCGGGGATCGAACCTCGCCGGCGTCTACTTCTTCTCGCTGGACGCAGGTAATCCGTTGGCGGTCGCCTTTGCCCGGCTCGCCTTCCACCTGCCCTACTACTGGGCGCGCATGCGAATGGATTGTGCAAAGACAGAGCTCTCCAGCCACGATCTGCGGCCGGAGATCCGGTACCGAAGCGAGCGCTACTTTGCGTCTCCCCGGGTGCGCTTCCGGGCTCGGTATCGTTCGCTTGGCGAGCCCAGCTCGGGACCCGTCGAGCAGTTCCTGACTGCTCGCTACAACCTGTACACCACCGACCGCAGGGGCAACCTGCTGCGCGGGCAGATCCACCACCTGCCCTGGCCGCTGGAGCGCGCTGAGGCAGAGTTCGAGCTGAACGAGTTGCCGCGCGCTCACGGCATCACCCTGCCGAATGAGCCCCCCCTGCTGCACTATTCACGCGAACTCGCGGTGTATGTCTGGGCGCTCGAACCTGTGCAACTGCTCGCCGGCGGCAACGTGCTGGCGGCGGTCGCCGCCTCGGAGACGTGCTAACCTCAGGAACTGCAAGCCGGTTGCGACGGCAGGCATCTTGCTTTTTGCCGTGCGACGCGCGCTTTCCGCAGGAGAATCATCTTGCCCGAGAACTCCACCCTGCCGCTTGCAGGGAAGACAGCACTGGTTACCGGCGCCTCCCAGGGCATCGGCCGCGCCTGCGCGCTGCGCCTGGCTGCTGAAGGAGCCCGCGTCGTCCTCGCCGCACGGAGCGAAGAGAAACTTCGCGCCGTAGCCGCGGAGATTACCGCCGCCGGCGGAACAGCGCTGGTTCACATCCTTGACATGGCAAGTGAGGAGTCGATCCAGTCGACCGCAAAAGCAATCCTTGCCGGCAGCGGGACGATCGACATCCTGGTGAACAATGCCGGAATCACGCGCGATGGATTGCTGATGCGCATGAAGCGCGCTGACTGGGACCGGGTGCTCGCAACCAACCTGACCGGAGTGTTCCTGCTGACGCAGGCGCTGATTGGTCCCATGCTGAAGGCGCGGTGGGGGCGCATCATCAACATCAGCAGCGTTGTGGGCGAGACCGGCCAGGCGGGCCAGGCGAATTACGCCGCCAGCAAGGCAGGACTACTCGGCTTCACCCGCTCGCTTGCGCGCGAGCTCGCTTCCCGTAACATCACCGTAAACGCCGTCGCTCCCGGCTACATCCATACGGCGATGACCGCGGTGCTCGACGAAAAGCAGCAGGCAGCCATGCTCACCAACGTGCCGCTCGACCGCTCGGGCACCGATGAGGAGGTCGCCCACGCGGTCTGCTACCTAGCCCACCCGCTGGCTGCTTACGTTACCGGGCATACGCTCGACGTGAACGGGGGCATGCACATGGGCGGCTGAGGCCGCTGCGAAGTTGCGCGCCTTGCGCTTGATCAGCTCCGCGTTCAGCTCTGCGCCGATCAGGATGGCGAGCGCGGTCAGATAGAGCCAGAGCATCAGGCCGATGATCGCGCCCAGCGAGCCATAAGTAGCGCTGTAATTTGAAAAGTGATCAAGGTAATAGCTCAGGACAGAGGACCCCACGAACCAGATGGCCACGGACGCCGCGGCCCCGGGGAGCGACTCTCCGGGCGACATCTTGCGGTTAGGGCCAAGCCAGTACAAGAGCTCCGTGCCGCTGACAAAAGCGATGAACATGATCGCCAGACGAAGCGGCGGCCAGAGCAGATTGGCAACCGCCGGCAGGGGAACGAAGTAGGCCAGGAACTGGGTAAATCGCGGTCCGGCCAGCAGGCACAGCAGGCAGATGATCGAGAGGCCGCCGCTGGTGAGCGTCAGCAGCAGTGCCTGCAGCCGGTCCCGCCACCACGGCCGCGGCTTGACCACGTCATAGGCGATGTTGAGTGCGTCGATCAGAGCCGCGAAGCATCCGCTCGCCGCCCACAGGTAACTCAACACGCCGATTGAAAGGAAGCGAAGCGCGTGAGGTGCAAGGATGCTGGCGAGCAACGCCTTCAGGAAGGTCATGGCCTCGGGCGGGGCCAGGACCGACATCATGTCAAGCAGCTGCTGGAAAAGATTTGGGATGGGCAGCAGCCCCAGCATGGATGAGGCGACCATCAGCAGCGGGACCAGCGCCAGCAGCATATAAAAAGCCACGGCTGCGCCCACGGTGAAGGCACGTGTCCGGTCAAGCTCCTTGTACAGGACCATGACCCAGTCGCGCACCGCCTGCCAGTTCCACTTCGCCAGGATGGCCATCGTTCGCCCCGATCTCTTCGCCCTTTTCCACTCCTACCCTCCCGATAGATGCTTCCGGGACCGATTGCGCGTTGTCACAGGCAAAGAAGAGTGTTGTTTCAAGGAATTTGACCCGCAGCCGCAAACCCGGGTGGCGCGCCCGGCGCAGTTCAGTTACCTTCGGCGTCGCCCGGTGTAGTCACACCACTTTTCCATTGCCCCATCGTCCGGAGGCGTGTTAACTATGCTGGCAACAGGAGTTCAACCGGCTCGATCTCTCAACAGGAAAGTGAGTGCACGTGATTAAGATCGGTCTGACGATTCGCGGCTACCGCCTCAAAAAAGGCTTATCCCAGGGTGACATCGAGAAGCGCACCGGCCTGCTGCGCTGCTACCTGTCCCGGGTCGAGAACGGCCATACAGTGCCTTCGCTCGACACGCTCACCAAGATTGCCTCGGCGCTCGAGTTGCCGCTTTCGCAGTTCTTCGCGGAAGCAGACGAATCGGTAGCCATGGAGACGCAGAAGCTCTCGGACGATGAGATGCGGTTCCTGACGCAGATCCGACGCTATTCCTCCAACCTGAACGACAGCGATCGCCGCCTGCTGCTGGCAATGGTCAAGAAGTTTGCCGCAACGGCGACCGCATAGGGCTTCCTTAGCATCAGTTCAGCGCGCTCCCATGTAGAACGCCCGCACCCCGTAGCAGAGCAGCACCAGCAGCAGGGCCATCCCCCCGATGGCCAGCTTGCGCCGGTAAAGGAACAAGTCGCGCGGAGCCCCGATTCGCGGAACCAGCGGTATTCCCAAAGCCAGGCCGGTCAGAAAACCGCCCAGGTGGGCCGAGTTATCAATGCGAAGCGACGTGTGCGCGACCCAGGTGCCCGCGCCAAGAACAAAGTTCAGCACCGCGAACCAGATGACGCTGCGGCGCAGCCGGTTTACCTCGAAGGGCGGCAGCGGCAGCAGTTTCGACTTTAACAGCACAATGAGCACACCGGCGAGGCCGAAGACCGCGCCGGAAGCGCCTGCTCCCACAATGCCGTCACCATCCAGTCCGGGGTGGAGGGCGGTGCTCAGCAGATTGCCGCCGACCCCGGTCAGCAGATACGCCGCAAACATCCCGGCGGGGCCCAGGAGCGGTTCTCCTAGCAGCCCCAGGTTCCAAAGGCACCACATGTTGGTAGCCAGGTGGATGATGCCCACGTGGACGAACATCGCCGTGATCAGCCGCCACCACTGGTTGCCGAGCAGCACCGCCGGACCGTAGTCCGCGCCCCAGGTCAGCAGCTGCTCGGGCTGGGGTGCGGTGAGAGAGATGCCCATCAGGCACATGGCCACGAACACCACCACATTCAGTCCACCCAGGGTGTAGGTGGCCGGGGCCGTCGCCCAGCTGCTGCCTTCGCGGCGCCGCGGTTGTGTTCCGGCGGAGGGCACGTAGATGGGCACCGGACCGGTGGTGACACCCGGCTGCCCGCTTGGCACCGGACCCGGCGGCAGCACCTCTGGGGCAGGCACCCCTCTCCAACCGCCGTTGCCGTCTCCACTCATCTGTTCACCCTATCCTTTCCCTAGTCTTCCACAAACAGCCGCTGGTAATGCTTCATACAATGAGCCAGAGTTTCAGTGGCACAGGAGAGCCCATCGTGACTGCTACCGCCCGGCAGGTGAAGCGTGCATTGTTAAGCGTGACCGACAAGAGCGGCCTGGTTGATTTCGCGCGCGCCCTCTCTGCTCTGGGCGTCGATCTCATCTCGACCGGAGGCACGGCCCGGGCTCTTCGAGAGGCCGGCCTGCCGGTTCGCGACATCGCGGAACTTACCGGCTTTCCTGAGATGCTCGACGGGCGGGTAAAGACGCTCCACCCCAAGGTTCACGGGGGCATCCTGCACGTCCGCGACAACCCGACGCACCAGGCGGCCGTGGCCGAGCACGCGATCGAACCGATCGACATGGTGGTCGTAAACCTCTACGCCTTCGAGAAGACCGCGGCAAAGCCGGGAGCGACCTTCACCGAGCTGATCGAAAACATCGATATCGGCGGCCCATCCATGTTGCGCTCGGCGGCCAAGAACTTCGAAGACGTGGCGGTCGTCACCAGCCCGGCTGACTACCCGGCGCTTGCGGAGGAGCTGACCAGCGGCGCCGGAACGCTCTCGCGCGAAACCCGGTGGCGTCTGGCGCAGCAAGCCTTCGCCACCACCGCGGCCTATGACACGGCTATCGCCAATGCTCTTGAACAGGCCGCGCTGGGCGAGCCGGACTCTCCCCTGGCTCTCACCCGCACCGGCTTCCCGGCTGCAGTCCGCATCGCCTACCCGCGGGCGGCCTCGCTGCGCTACGGCGAGAACCCGCACCAGCAGGCGGCGCTCTATGCCGACGGCTCCGGCGCCGGCATCGCCGGTGCACGCCAGCTGCAGGGTAAGGAGCTGAGCTATAACAACCTGGTCGATCTCGATGCCTGCTGGGAGCTCACACGCGAGTTTGAGGCTTCGTCTGAATCGGGCAATCCCGACGGCGCCTTTGTTGCCATCATCAAGCACACCAATCCCTGCGGCGCGGCCACCGGCGCATCGGTGCTTGAGGCCTATCAGAAGGCGCTGGCTGCCGATCCCGTCTCCGCCTTCGGCGGTGTGCTCGGCGTCAACCGGCACATCGATGAAGCCGCCGCCGAGGAGATCGCCAGGCTCTTCGTGGAGGCGATCGCCGCTCCGGGCTTTACCGAAGGCGCGCTGGCCCGCTTCTCCGCCAAGAAGAACCTGCGCCTGGTGGTGGTGAAGCCGGCCGCTCCGGCTCGGGTCCTCAAGCAGGTCTCGGGCGGGCTGCTGCTCCAGGATGCCGATGCCCCCGCTGCCGTGACGTTGACCACTGTCACCGTTCGGCCGCCCAGCCCCGAGGAGTCCGCCTCACTGGGCTTTGCCTGGCGCATCGCGAAGCACGTCAAGTCAAACGCCATCGTCTATGCGCGCGACGGGCAAACCATCGGCATCGGCGCCGGGCAGATGAGTCGTGTCGACGCAGCCCGTTTCGGCGCCATGAAAGCAGTCCTGCCGCTCGCAGGCTCGGTCGCCGCGTCCGACGCCTTCTTTCCTTTCCCAGACGGGCTCGAAGTGGTGGCCGAATCCGGCGCAACCGCGGTCATTCAGCCCGGCGGCTCGGTCAAGGACGCAGACGTGATCGCCGCCGCCGATCGGCTGGGGCTGGCCATGGTGTTCACCGGCGTGCGCCACTTTCGCCACTGATCTGCGGCATCGAATCTCGCAGAGGCCGAATCCAACCACCGTTTACAATCGTCTGATAGCACAAGCACCTCCTGAAGAACCATCGCGAACCCCCCGGGACACGGAAGCCCGCAAGCCGATGAAGCCATCCAGCACCATCCTCCGCATCGCTACTCTGTCGCTCGCCGGTGCGCTTACTGCCTCGGCCCAGACGCTCACGACTCCCGCAGCACCCCCTGCCCAGCCCGACCGGGCTGCGGCGTATTACCACTACACGCTGGCCCACTCCTACGAGGAGATGGCGACGTCGCAGGGGCATCCGGAGTATGCAACCAAGGCGATCGAGGAGTACAAACTGGCGCTGGCCGCGGATCCGACTTCGGCATACCTGAACGGCGGCCTGGCCGAGCTCTACTTCCGGACTGGCCGGGTCAAGGATGCGATCGGCGCCGCGCAGGACCAGATCAAGAAGGATCCCGGCTCGCTTGAGGCTCACAAGCTCCTGGGCCGCATTTATCTGCGCTCGCTCGGCGATATGCAGGGCGGCGGCGGCTCCGACCAGATGCTGAAGCTGGCCATCGCCGAGTACACCCGCATCACCGAGCTTGAGCCGAACGACGTCGAAGATCACCTGCTCCTGGGTCAGCTCTACTCCTTTGCGCATGACAACGTCCGCTCCGAGGAGCAGCTCAAGCTGGCGCAGAAGATCGACCCCAACTCCGAAGAAGTAGTTCTGAACATGGCGCGGCTCTACAGCGAGCAGGGGGACAACAAGCGCGCCATCCAGGTGCTCAGTTCTCTGCCCGAGGACGACCAGACCGCCAAGACCGAGTACGCGCTCGGCGCCAGCTACGACCAGGAGAAAGACACCAAAAAGGCGATTGCGGCCTACCAGAAGGCGCTGGAGCTGGAGCCTGACAATCTCGACATCGAGCGCGCCATGGCCGATGCGCTCTCGCGCGACGGCCAGGACAAAGCCGCGCTCGACGCCTACCAGGACGTAGCCGACGGCGATCCGACCGACGCGCAGGCGTACCTGCATATGGCCGAGATCGAGCGCACCCAAGGCCGCTACGAAGATGCGCTCGCGAACCTCAAGAAAGCCCAGCCCCTCGCCGCCGACTCGCTCGAAATCGCCTTCCAGGAAGTGCTGACCTACGACGCGCTCGGCCGCTACGACGAGGCCGAGAAGATTGCCGCCAAGCTGGTGGCGGACACTGAACATTCCACCGGCACTTACTCGGCCGCTGAAAAGAACAACCGCGCGCTGTTTCTCGACCGGCTGGCAAACATCTATCGCGAGGAAGGCAAGACCGACCAGGCCACCGCCACCGATCAGAAGTTGATCGAGCTGGGCGGCGACTACGCCGAGCGCGCCTACGACACCGAGATCGATACCTATCGCGACGCCCACGAGTACGACAAGGCACTCGAGGTAGCCCGGCTCGCCTCGGCCAGGATGCCGAAGAACCGCGGCATGAAGCTCGTCCTCGCAAGCCAGCTTGCGGACACGGGCAAGACCGACGAAGGCGTCGCGCTCGCAAAATCTCTGCTCACCAACAGCCCTGCCGATCGCGAGGTCTACATCGCGCTCGAACAGATCAATGCGCACCAGAAGAAGTGGAAGGAAGCAGGCGAGTCGCTGGACAAGGCGGAAGCGCTGGCAACCAAGAGCGATGACAAGCTCTACATCTACTTCCTGCGCGGAGCGCTGGAAGAGCGGCAGAAGCACTTTGACGCGGCCGAATCAGCCTTCAAGAAGGCGCTCGCCATCTCCCCCGACAACGCCACGGCATTGAACTACTACGGCTACATGCTGGCCGACCGCGACACCCGCCTGGAAGAGGCGCTGGCGATGATCCAGAAGGCGGTCAAGCTCGATCCGCAGAACTATGCCTACCTCGACTCGCTCGGCTGGGCCTATTTCAAGCTGGGCCAGTATGAGCTGGCGGAAGGCAACCTGGTCAAGGCCAGCCAGCGCAATGCCTCTGACCCGACAGTGCACGACCACCTGGGCGACCTGTACGAGAAGACAGGCCGGCTGAAGCTGGCTGCCGCGCAGTGGGAGGAGTCGCTGAAGCAGTACGCGCACACCGATCCCGCCGACGCGGAACCGGGTGAGGGCGGCCGCCTGCAGAAGAAGCTCGACACGGCCCGGGTGCGGCTGGCAAAGGGTACGCCCGAGGACAGCAACACCACCAAGCCTTAGTGACGTTTTCTCGGTTAACAGGTTTCGCCGTGTGGCTGCTGGCCGCGGCGGCGCAGGCGCAGACGCCGGCCGAGTTTGCCGCGACCATCGACCGCCACTACAACTCGATCCGCTCGCTTGAAGTTCACTTCACCCAGCGCTACGACGGCCTGGGCATGCACCGGATAGAATCCGGCGTCCTGCTGCTGGCGAAGCCGGGCCGCATGCGCTGGACCTATGACCATCCCGCAGGCAAGCTCTTCGTCCTCGATGGGCGCGATGCCTACTTCTACACGCCGGGGCAGAGTGAGGCACAGCGGGTTCCGGCGAAGAAGCTCGATGACCTGCGATCTCCCCTGCGGTTGCTCCTGGGACATGCACAGCTGGCGAAGGAACTGTCCGGGCTGACGCTTGCGGGATCAACCCTGTCCGGAGTGCCGCGCGGGCTGGAGAAGCGGGTCACCTCGCTGGCCGTCACCGCGAAGCCTTCCGGCGAGATCGAATCGATGCGGGTGGAAGAGACGGATGGCGCCGTGAATGTTTTTGAGTTCTCGGGCGAGCAGGTAAACCCACATGAGCCTGCCGATGCCTTCGTCTTCCACGCACCCGCCGGGGTCGATGTGGTGAGCGGCATGCCGCCGCTTTAACTGCTCGCCGGAGCTGGTATCACCCGAGCGAAAAAGAGATGTCAGTGATGCCGGGCGCAGCGTAAAGTGCTGTCATCCTGAGCGCAGCGAAGGACCTGTGGTTGACTTTGCCGTGCGACGAAGGAGCGGTTTGCCCTGGTGTGTGGAGCGGAGCGACGGTTCACCCAAAAAATAGTAAGTAAACCGACGAGTCGAGTGGAGAGCAGATTCTTCGCTGCGCTCAGAATGACACCTCCTCACTGGCCGCGAGTATTCTGACTGCATGATGTTGATCCGCTCTTGTGCAGCCCTGTTGCTGGCTACGCTCGCTGCCCATGCGCAGAGTGCGAAGCCGCCAATATGGGAGATGGAAAACAGTGGCACCACCGCCGGGCTGCGCGGGGTCCACGCGGTGAGCGGTGGGGTGGTCTGGGCGTCGGGCGAGCACGGGACCGTGCTGCGGACCGAGGACTCCGGGTACATGTGGCAGAGCTGCGCCATGCCGCCCGGCGCGGAGAAGCTCGACTTCCGCGGCATCTGGGCGTGGGACGCAAACACGGCTGTCGTCATGTCGAGCGGACCAGGAGATCAGTCGCGGCTCTACAAGACGGCGGACGGCTGCTCGCACTGGACGCTGCTCTTCACCAACCCCGACAAGGACGGTTTCTGGGACGCTATCAGCTTTACCGATCAGGACCACGGCACTCTCCTGGGCGATCCGGTCGGGGGCTCCTTCACGCTGCTGCGCACCCGGGATGCAGGGCATCACTGGTCACGGGTGACCACGACCTCCTCGCCTGGCCTGGCTGCCCAGCCGTCGGAAATGGGCGCGTTCGCAGCCAGTAATTCATCTCTCACCCTGGCTGCGCAGGTGCTTAACTCGGTCGATAGCGATAACTTTATTTACTGGACCGCGACCGGCGGTAAAAACGGTTCGTTCGTGCTCCGCGGGCAGAGTGAATGCGATCCCAAGGCGTATCACCACGATCCGGAGCACTGCTCGCTCGCATGGACGGTCGCTCGAGACCCTGTGCCGCTCGCAACCGGGAACGAGTCCTCCGGAGGCTTTTCGCTCGCGGTCATCGATGGCGATGAGACGCTCCATTACGGCGTGGTGGTCGGTGGAAACTACGCCAGGCCGGATCAACGCGAAGGAACCGCAGCTTTCTGGAGCGCCGCCACGAACCGGTGGATGGCCTCGACAGAGCCGCCGGGCGGCTATCGCTCAGCCGTCGGCATCTACGGCGACTCGCCGATCTCAGATTTCCCCGACCACGCGACATGGATCGCCGTCGGACCCAACGGTTCCGATCTGAGCCGCGACAACGGCAAAACCTGGCAGCAGCTCGAGCACGCCGCCTCCTCGAAGCCCGGCGAGTGGAACGCGCTTTCCCTGCCCTGGGTGGTCGGCCCGAACGGCCGCATCGCCAAGCTGAACTCCGATGCACTGCCGCCGGAAGCCGCTTCTGCGCGATCAAAGCCGGCAAAGTAGCCGCCGGTTACGGTGGTGAGCGGAACGCCCGCGGCACTCGTCTATCATCCTGGCGAACCTGTTAAGCTACGCCTGAAGCAGAGAGGATTCCGTCGCCAAGGCCGGTAACGGCCCGGCAGAAAACCATGGCAGAGTTTGTCGTCAAGCTGGCCGATGAGCGTGGCCGCGTGCAGGAGCAGGTACAGTCCGCGGCTTCTGCCGAAGAACTGCGCACGCGCTTTTCTCAAGCCGGCTACTACGTCTACTCGGTCAAGGCCAAGGGCCTCAGCGTGGGCGGCAAGCGCAAGGCCAAGCTTGAAACCTTTCTGATCTTCAACCAGCAGTTTCTAACCCTGGTCAAGGCCGGCGTTCCCATCCTGGGTGCGCTCGACATGCTGGCCAAGGGACAGAAGAATCCCGCCTTCGCCGGACAGCTTGAAAACGTCGCCGAGCGGGTGCGGACCGGCGAGTCCATCT
>CAXUND010000083.1:0-14874 GCA_964252445.1 uncultured Acidobacteriaceae bacterium
TGGCAAGTAATCGCAGCCTAGGTAGCAGCGCGCCGCGGCGACCAGTAGTGCCCGCTCGTCGACCGTGCTGGCCCTGCATGCTGAAGCCGCGGATCAACAATGAACGCCGAGGCCGTTGGCCCGCCATCGCCTGTTTTTTGGCGACGATATACTGATCACGACGGAACTCGGCCGTCGCGAATTACCCGGCAAGAGAGTTCATGCCTCAATCTCCCAACGACCGTTCGCTGACCCTGCGTCACATGCCATCGCTCGATTCAATCCGTGGCGTTGCCATCCTGATGGTTCTGCTCTTCCATGGTTTCGGCGGCTTTGATTGGACGTTCCTGGGCGGCGTGTGGGGGCCGCTGTGCCACGCGGCAGTCGGCTACGGCCGGCTGGGCGTCCAGCTGTTCTTTGTGCTGAGCGGGTTTCTCATTACCGGCCTGCTCATGAAGGCTCGTGAGCAACCTGATTATTACCGCAACTTCTACATTCGCCGTGTGCTGCGTATTGTCCCCGTCTATCTCGTGATGCTTGCAGTGCTCAAGATATGGAAGCCTGTCAGTTGGGGTTTTGTACTGGCCTCACTGCTCTTTATGGCCAACTTCTCGCGCCTCTTCGGTGCGCCGCTCAGGGAGTACGGCTCGCTCTGGTCGCTCGCGGTTGAGGAGCACTTCTACCTGCTCTGGCCGACCTTCGTTCACCGCCTCCGGGTCGAGCGCCTGATAAAAATACTCATCGGCGTAATTGTCGTTGAGCCACTGCTGCGTACAATCGCCATCAACATCAAATCAAACATCGATATCCACTACAAAACGCCGTTTGTTCTTGACTACCTCGCCTATGGCGCGCTGCTCGCACTCTTGATACGCACCGGGCGCATCCATCTGGGCAATTCTCGGCGCATCGGGATCTGGTTGGTGGCAGTTGGAGGCCTCATCACCCTGGGCACCATCTGGTTAACGGCGTTCCATATGTCGAACACGCTGGATGCGCTTTTCGAAGCTCCATTTGAATGGGCCTGCTGTGGCGTCCTGCTGCTGGGCTTGAAGTCAGACCATACTCGCCTGGTGACTACCGGCGAGACGGACTCGCATGGCATCCTCCCTTTCTTCGGCTACATCAGCTACGGTCTCTACCTGGTAAATGTGCTGATCTATGAGAAGGTCGGCGGTTACATCATGCGGCATCTGGCTCCGGGAGCCACTTCAAGCCTCGGCATGCTGACCCTGATGGTGATTCCCTGTGCAGCCATCTCGATCGGCATCGCGTATGTGTCTCGCGCCTACTTTGAGGCCCCCATACTGCGCCTAAAAGACAGGCTGCAGGATAGATTCGCCGCCTCGGCTGCTGCCAGGGCCAAGACCGCGGCACAGAGTGCAAGCGCCTGATTGGTTGCGCCTCCTGGTCCGTCTAGATCCGCACATCGGGACCATCCAAACGACGTGGTCCAAGGGTTTCGCCGGCTGGTACAGCCGATCACCAGTCCTCACTGCACCAACGGACGACGGCTATCTTCCAAAGGGTGATAACCATCGGATGCGAAGGTCAGACACGGCTTGCATGTTGGAAGGCTTCGAGTCAGGCGAGCACCTTGCGCGCGGTTGTGCGTTCGCGATCACCTAGACGCACACTAACCACCTTCGACACGCCCGCCTCCTGCATCGTAACGCCGTAGATCATGTCCGCGGCCTGCATCATGCGCTTGGAGTGCGTGACCATCACGAACTGGGTCTCGGAAGCCATCGTACGCAGCATCTCGGCCAATCGCCCGACGTTTGTTTCATCGAGCGGCGCGTCGACTTCGTCAAGCACGCAGAACGGCGCAGGCTGATACTCAAAGATGCCCATCAGCAGCGAGAGCGCGGTGAGTGCCTTTTCGCCGCCTGAGAGCAGGAAGACGTTCTGCAGCTTTTTGCCGGGGGGCTGCGCGACGATGTCCACGCCCGAGTCGGAAAAGTTCTGCTCGTCGGTCAGGCGCATGAATGCCTGGCCGCCGCCGAAAAGTTTCGCAAATACCACGGAGAAGTTTTCGTTAATCTTCGCGAAGGCTTCGTCGAACTTCGTGCGGGAGATCTGGTCTAGTTCCTTGATGGTCGAGTGCGTGTTCTCGATAGAATCGAGCAGGTCCTTGCGCTGGGTTTCGAGAAAGCTGTGACGCTGCTCGGTCTCCTTGTACTCCTCTAGCGCCATCATGTTGACTGGCCCCATGGCTTCGAGTTTCTGCTTCAGTTCGCGGCAGGCTGTGTCCTCGGCGGCGAGCGCCCCACCATCAATGCGTACCAGTTCCGTTTCTTCCCGCAGCGCCGAGGCCTCGATGTTCAGGTCGCTGACGCAAGTCTGGGCAATGTGTTCGAGGTCGGCTTCAAGCTTCGCCGAAGCAGAGGCGCGGGCGGACCGAGTCTCGCGCTCGGCGTCATTGGTCGACCGCAGATGCTTCAGCTGCTGCTCAGTTCCAGAAAGTCTGGTACGCAGCTGCGCTGCTTCTTCTGCAAGCGCGGCGATCTGTTCCTGCGCTTGTTCACGCGCTGCGTGCAGCTCCGCCTGGCGTGCGCTCAGCTGGATGTTTTCCTCCGAACGCTGAGTCTTCTCTGCGCCGGCGGCCGAGAGCTGCTGCGCGATTTGTGCCGCCCTGCGCTCAAGATCCCCAAACATCCGATCGATGCGGCTGAAGGCCATCTCTGCGCCTCGCCGGCGTTCTTCAAGCCGAGCCAGCTCGGCTGAAGCCTGCGCAGCCTCCTGCTGCGCGAGGTCGCGTGCGCGGCGGGCTGCCTCGACCTCCTGCTGCAGGCCGGCGAGCGACGCCTCGGCGCCATCGTGTTGCGCTTGCAGCTCCGCCGCCTCTTCGCGCTTCTTCGTGATGAAGTCCTGCTTCTGCGCTCGCTGATCACGGTTGCGCTCGCTCTCGAGCGTCCACTCCTGCAGGCGACGCTCGAGGCGCTGGGCCTCAGAGGCCATCTGCCTCAGCGCTGCACTCTGGTTCGCGCTTTCCCGCTCCGCGTGGCGGCGCTCTTCGGTCTTCAGGTCGATCTGATGCGTCAGCTCGGCAAGCTCATGGCCGATGGTTGCCGCCAGGGTCTCCGCGCGGCCGAGCTCGGCCTCCACTTGCTCGAACTTTTGCTGCGCTTCGCGCAACTCGCGCTTTAACGCAAGCGGACCTTCCGCCCGTGGTTTGCCGCCCGTCACTGTGACGTTATGGAAGCACTCGCCTGAGGGCGCGAGAAAGAATGCATCGGGATTCTCGAGCGCCAGCGTCCGCGCCGTCCCGGAATCAGGCGCGACGTAACCGTCGCGCAGCTTGGGCAGAATCACTTCGAGCGATTTGCCGAAGCCATCGAGGACGCGAATGCACTCCTTCAGTCCGACAACGCCTTTTTGCTCACGGTATCCGGGGCCGCTATCTTCGCCGGCAAAGGAAAACTTCGCCTGCGAGTCGTCCGGATGCACCAGGAAGGTCGCTCGCCCGTCCACGTTGGTCTTGAGCAGGCGCATGCCCTCGTCGGCCGCGTCCCAGCTCTTGACCACGATGTAGTTCAGCTCGTCACGCAGAAATTCGTCGACCACCGACTCGTACTGTTCGCCCACTTCGAGAAAATCCGCCAGTGTGCCCACCGGCTTCAAACCGCCGGCAAGCGTATTTGCATGGAAGAGCTTGCGTACCGTGTCGGTGGAGTAGCTGTGCTCGCGCAGTAGAGCTTCGAGCGAGTTCCGGCGACCGGATAGCGTTGCGCTCTCAGCCCGCAGCCGGTCGCCACGGCGCTTCGCGTCTTGTTCCGCACCCCGCTTCTCATTCGAAACCGTGCGAAGCGAGGCGATCTCCTGCTCCAGCCGCTTTAGTGTTTCTGTGACAGTTTCAAATGTGAGCGAGACCTGTCCGCGCTCGGAGCCAAGCGATTCGAGGTCGCGCCTGGCGGCAGACATTTCGGACGCCAGCCGTCCCGCCTCGCGCTCCAGGGCGGCTAGCGACTCCTCTGCCTGCGTGCTCTGGTTGCGGGTCTGCCCCAGCAGGGAGAGCAGCTGCATTGCCTGGCGACGCGCGGCCTCGATGCGCTGCTCGCCTAGGACGACAGCGGCCACCGCATCGCTCGACCGCTGCTGCCGCGCGCGAGCCTGCTCGCGAGACTTGGCTGCCTCGCCGGCCGCCGTATCGAGAAAGCTGCGCTGCTGTTCGCGCTCCAGCCGCAGTGTGTCCAGCTGCTCGCGAGACTGTTCAAGCTCAGTAGTGGCGGCGGTGGTTCGTGCTTCGAGCTCGCGGATGCGCTCCTCGTTCGAAGTATGCCGCGTTGCCGCCCGCTCCATCTCGACCGAGATCTGATTTGCCCGTGCGGCAGCATCTTTCGCTGCCGCGTCAACCTCATAGCCGCGCGCCTGCCCGGCCGAGTAATCCGCCTGAAGAAACTCTACGCGCGCCGATCGCTCGTCTATGGACACGGTGAGCGTGCTGATCTCTGCCTGGAGTGCCGCCTGCGCCAGGTCCATCTGCGCGATTCTGTTAGCGAGCACCACCCGCAGACGGACATGCAACTCGTCCCGCAGCGCCCCGTACCGCCCCGCCTTTGCCGCCTGCCGCTTGAGCGTGGCCATCTGCCGCGTGACTTCTTCAAAGATGTCGTTGATGCGCGCCAGGTTCTGCTTCGCCTGCTCCAAACGCAGCTCCGCCAGGCGCTTTTTCGTCTTGAAGCGGGTGATGCCGGCGGCCTCCTCAATGATCGCGCGGCGATCATGGGGCTTCGAGCTGAGCAGCTGCCCGATCCGCTCCTGGCCGATGATCGCGTAGGACTCGGGGCCCAGGCCGGTGCCCATGAAGATGTCCTGGATATCGCGGAGCCTGCACAGCTTGCCGTTGAGCAGGTACTCGGAGTCACCCGAACGAAAAAGCCGTCGGGTGACGATCATCTCGCCATGCTGCGGGGTCTTGTGGAACTTGCGGCGGCGGATCTTGAGGACCACGCTTCCGTCCTGCCCACCCTCAACGGTCTCTGGTTCCGCTGACTCCCCAACCACCTGTCCCGGCTGCGACTCGGCGATGATCTCCTCGACCTCGGCTGCTCGCGAGGCGCGGAGCTTTTCTTCGTCCCAGTCGGCCTCGTAGGAGCTGTCTACTACCGTTTCCGGTGGCTGCGGGGTATCGTTCAGCTGGGTCAAACCGGCGACTTCCGGGTCGATCAGGGTGATTGAGACCTCGGCCATGCCCAACGCCCTGCGATCGCGGGTGCCGGCAAAAATGACGTGCTCCATCTTGCCGCCGCGGAGGCTCTTCGCACTCTGCTCGCCAAGCACCCAGGAAACACCGTCGAGAATGTTCGATTTGCCGCATCCATTCGGGCCCACTACGACGGCTATGCCATTGCCCGGCAGAGAGACCTCCGTCCGGTCGCAAAAGGACTTGAACCCGAGGATCTGGATCTTCTTTAGCTTCAGCACTGGCGGTTCTTCAGTTTCAGCAAATTGGGTCGGTTCCGTCGGAGCTTGGGTGTGGGCGCCTGATCAGACTTTATGCGCGCCGAAGATGGAGAGCAAACGTTACTGCAACCGGATATTGTGGATAAGGCGTCCCCGCAGTTACCGGAAGCAAGAAATGCCAGCCCGGGGCGCCAGGCCTGCCACTCTGTCGACGCTCGCCGGCGAAGAGAGCCGTTGACGGGAGCAGCTACTCCGGTGATGGCGCATTGTTTCGTCCGCTGGCATTCAGTCTATCCGTGTTGATGGTGACCCTCGCATCCGCCGCACGACGGCGCTGCATCCTAGGTGCATGCCAATAGAGCGACCGGGCCCCAAGGCCCTTCGGCGAGTCCGGCAACTCGGTGTGCTCGCGCTGTACATACTGGCCACCGTCCAGTTTGTCGGCGCTTACCTCTACCTTGAATTCCCTTACATCAACGTCTACCGCTTCGAGCGCGGCTACGAGCGGCTGCCGTTCCAGACGCGGCTGCTGCTGGCGCCCGTGTACAGCTATCTCGATCATAGCCGCTGGTTCGTCGATTACACCTCGAGGCTTGCCCGGAACACCTACTTCTTTCCGAGAGGTCTGCTGCCGGGCGAGGTCTTTGAGTTCTATTCCGGCATCGTGTGCGTTCTGGTAGCCGGCTGGGTAGCCGTGCGAATCTACAACGCGGCCACGCGGCAGCACCTGCTCGGGGCCTTCGTATACCCGCTCTTCCTGGTGTTGTGCGCTGTTTCCTACATCCTGCACACGGTACAGAACTTCCGTTTTGTCTATGACATGCCGAGCCTGGCGTTCTTTGCCCTGGGTCTCTACCTGATCTACTTCCGCAAGCCGGTGGTACTCTTCGTGGCGCTGTTCGCCATCGCTACGCTGAATCGCGAGACGACCCTGCTGCTGCTGCCGTTCTACGCTCTTTCTGAGGCCGTGGTGTACCGTCACGAAGGACCAGGCATTGATTGGCGGCGCACCTGCACACCCGCAGTGCTGGTCGTCATCCTGCCCCTTGCTGCCTACTGGGTTATCTGGCATAAGCTGGTCTTCCACATCTTTGCCGGCAATGCGTCAGAGTACTACTCGCGCGTTCAGTTCAACCTGTACTGCTTTTCCCGCCTCCGGTACTACCCGCAGCTCGCGAGCTCCTTCGGGTTTCTGTTGCCGATGCTGTTCCTCTACCGCCGCCACGTGCATGACTTGCAGCTGCGCGCGTGGATGCGCGTGATCCCGGTGTGGATCGTCTTCATGTTTACCTGGGGCATCCTGGTGGAAACGCGCGTCTTCGGCGAACTGCTGCCGTTTATCGCGCCCTTGGCAGCGGTGATTGCTGAAGAGGCGCTCTACGAGAAGTTGGAGCGGCGTCAGCTTGAGTCCCTCGGGCTCGAGGAGGGTGAAGCGCCGGAGCAGCCGGTCGAGATCGCGCGGGCCGCCTGAGTCTCAGCTCTTGCGTGTCGGCCGCAGCAGCACTTCACTCACGAACGATTGCGGCGCCTGCGTTACCAGCATGGCGACCACATGCGCTACATCGTCCGGCTGGATGCGTCGAGCGCCGTCCGCGCCCGCACTCGATCCAAAGTCGGTATTGACCGAGCCCGGTGCAACGACCGACACGCGTATATTGTGGGGGCGCAACTCCTCGGCAACCGAGTAGGTCAACCCATTTAACCCCCACTTGGAGGCGGAGTAGGCTGCGCCGCCGGGCAGCGGATTATGGCCGGCGAGCGAGGAGATGTTCACGATGTGTCCGGCGCCGCGTTTGATCATCAGCGGCGCAAGCGCCTTGATCACCAGGTAAGGCGCTCGCAGGTTGGTGGCCATCAGCCGGTCGAATTCCTCAACTTCCATCTCGTGCAGCGGTCCGCCGCGGCCGCCGATACCGGCGTTGTTGACCAGGATGTCGCAGCGCCCGTGCGTGTTTCGGAGCGACTCGCCCAGCCCGGCGACCGCAGCATCATTGAGCAGATCGAGAGCTTCAACCCGCGCGCGACCGCCTGCAGCCTCAATGGCCGATCGGACTTCGTTGAGCTTTCCCTCATCACGCGCGACCAGCACCAGCGAGGCGCCCATGGCCGCCAGCCTGTGGCTGATCGCGGCTCCTATCCCTCGCGCCGCGCCGGTAACCACCGCCACTTGTCCTGCTAGTTCTGTCATCTATGCAATTATGCATGCGGCAGGACAGTCTCGCAGGCAGTGGAACTTGTCACCGGCTGCAACCGCTTTCTATAATCCAGCAACTAGAGAGAGGCTACACTTCTCGCACGCACTGAGCATGGAGCGGCGGGCAACACCGGGCGTCGATCAGGAATCGCAAAGCGTGATCCCGAGAAGCACCAGCGATTTGGCAGTTCATTTTCAGAGTTTATCTTTAGAGTTCATCCAGGAATTCCCTAGGAGCGTTGCATGAATAAGGTCGTCGCCGCATCTCTGTTGGCTGTTGCTGCCAGCTCTCTTGCCCTTGCCCAAAGTCAGCCGGCAAGCCAGCCTTCCAGCCAGGCTGCCGGTCAACCGGCTGGTCAAATCACCATCAAGGATCCGGCAGAGTACAACGCCTACTCAAATGCAATCGGCCAGTCCGCGCCGGCGGCCAAGGCGCAGGCGATTGAGGCGTTCCTCACCCAGTATCCGAACTCTGTGGTCAAGCAGGACATGCTGGAGCAGCTGGTCGCCGCCTACCAGGCCGCGAACGACACCCCGCACACTCTGGATGCTTCAAAGCGCCTGCTGGCAGTTGATCCATCAAATCTGCGCGCGCTGACCTTTGTCGTCTATGTGGAGAAGTCGCAGGCGCAAGGCGACCAGGCAAAGCTTGATGACGCTGCGCAGCTGGCGCAGAAGGGCCTGGCTTCTTCCAAGCCTGCGTCCATGAGCGACGCCGATTACCAGAAGCTCAAGACCATCGCCACCCCGATCTTTGACAGTGCCATTGCCACCGACGACGCGGCAAAGAAGGACTTCAAGGGCGCGATCGATTCCTATCAGGCCGAACTCAAAGCCTACGCCGATCCCGCAGACACGCAGAAGGGCCCGGGACTAGTCGACACTTACTATCTTGGAAACGCCTACCTGCAGGAAGATCCCAAGGATATCGTCAACGCCATCTGGTACCTGACGCGCGCAGCGCAGTATGCGCAGGGGCAGTATAAGGATCAGATCGAGAAGGCAGCCGAGTACTGGTACAACAAGTACCACGGGGGCATGGACGGCTATCCCGCGATCCAGACTCTAGCCCACGACAACGTCATGCCCACGGCTGACTACAAGCCGGTTCCGGCGCCGCCGCCGCCGTCTCCGCAGGACCAGGCACACGCAGCGGTCACCAGCACTCCGGATCTCTCCAAGCTCTCCCTCAGCGATAAGGAATTTGTGCTGTTCAACGGCACGACCGAGGACGCCGAAAAGGTATGGGCCGTGCTTAAGGATAAGGTGGTCGCCATACCCGGCAAGGTCATCGTGGCCGCTGCAGACTCGGTGCAGTTGGCTGTCACCGAGGACAACCAGCAGTCGAACAAGGCAGACATCACCATCAACATGAAGACGCCGCTCACGACGGTACCCGCTGTAGGTGCGACCGTGACCCTGACCGGCACGTTTGACTCCTACACGCAGAACCCGCCGATGATCGTCCTCAAGGACGGCGGCCCGGAGGCGCCGGCGAAGAAGACACCGGTACGCCGGCGGTAGTCACACAGCTGCTTCGATCCGGCAGGGCAGCCCTCGGGCTGCCCTGCCGCGTCTGCGGCGATGGTAGAGTGAGGAGTCATGAATCTTGGCTTCTTAAGCCTGCTGGTTTGCGGCACCATAGCCTTGACCGGGGTGAGCGCTTTCGCGCAGGCGGGAGGAGATTCGCCGCCGCGGCCGGCTGCGACTGACTCGCGGACAGACTCGCAGCCATTGCCTGCAAAGCCGGACGCACGCACCGATTCGGCTCCGGTGCCCCTGCAGAAGGAGCCGGACCTGAGGATTGATTCAAAACCCGGTGCGAGCGCCGCCTTAATGGACCTGGGCACGGAGACGCCGGCCTCTCCCGACCTGGGGCTCGATGCCGGCGCGTCGGCCATAGCAGACGAGTGGATCGAGCACCCGACGCGATCCGGGCAGGCCATCCATCGGAGATCGGAGCAGCCGCCATCTGTGCTGACTCAGCCGGTTGAACCCGCCCAGCTTCAGACCGGATTCCCACCGGAGCCCCGGACTGCGCAACTTCAACCGGTAGAAACGCCGCCCAGGATGACGGCGCCCACAGAGCCGCAGGCTTTCGACCGAGCCCGGCCGCCGGTGCCGGCCTGGATTCCTCAGCCGTCGGCGCAAGCGCCTCCTACCAAAACGCTTCCGCTGTACCTGACCCGTTCTTCGACCGCCCCTAGCGCGTTCCTAATGCGAGGTGAAGGTCTTGTCCGGAGCCCAGCAGGTGGTCTCAAGCGGGCACTCCGCGCATCGCGGCTTGCGCGCCACGCAGACCTGGCGCCCGTGGTGAATCAGCTCATGCGAAAAGGCGATCCAGCGGTCTTGAGGGATAACCCGCATCAGGTCCTGCTCGATCTTCTTGGGATCGCTCTCCGTGGTGAGGCCAAGACGGTGCGAGAGCCGGTCGACGTGGGTGTCCACCACCACGCCGACGCCGACACCGTAGGCCACTCCTAGGACCACGTTGGCGGTTTTGCGCGCGGCCCCGGGCACGGTCAGCAACTCCTCCATCGTTCGCGGGACTTCGCCGCCAAAAGCCTCGGTGATGCGCCTGGCCGCGCCCGAGATCGACTTGGCCTTGTTGCGGTAGAAGCCGGTCGAGCGGATCAGCTCCTCAAGCGCGGGCAGTGAGGCTTCGGCCATTGCGGCTGGGGTGGGAAAAGTGCGAAACAGCTCCGGGGTGACCAGGTTCACGCGGGCATCTGTCGTCTGCGCCGAAAGGATGGTCGCGACCAGCAGCTCCCACGGCGAGCGGTGGACGAGCGCGCACTCGGCATTCGGGTAGGTTGCGGCGAGGCGGGCGAGCAGGTCGGCAATGCGGGTTGGGGCTAGGTCGCGGCGCGGTTTTGGGCTGGGCGGGCCGAGCTTCGGCTTGGCAGCCTTCTTAGGTGAAGCGGCTTTCTCTGCAGCAGGAGAACGGGGTGGCATGCAGTCATCCTAACTTCGAATGCAGCGTCACCGGCTTAGAGCTTACGCTCAAGTATCTCGATCGACTTATCATGCCTTCCAATAAGGTCGAAGAAGCGGCTAAGATCCCCGTCAACCTTCTCGAAGCCCGCTTCCATGCAACACGCAAGCCGCCCATTTCGCGTAAGCGTCAGGGCGATGTTGGCGAGCATGAGCAGGGATGCCTAGCGCAATGTACATCCGAGCGTCCGTCATAGATACCCGATCCTCGTCGCAGGTTTATAGGCTCAGGTCGCTCAACCTACGCAATCAACAAGTCACCTATCCAAGCCGGTCCAGCATCTCCTCGGGCGTCATCCGGATCGCGGTGAAGATGGGCGTGTCCTTGAGCGTGTACATGCTGATCTCCGTTTCGCGGAGCTGCTGGACCAAATCGAGAAAATCCTCGGGAAAGTTCGACTCAAAGGCGACCACGAACTCCTGGTCATCGATGCCGAACGAGTAAGTCGTATTCAGCTTGACCCGCGGAAACAGGTGCCCGACACGGATGTGCTCGTTCATCAGCCGCTGGCGCTCCTCGCGTGGCAGCAGGTACCACGCGCGCGTCTTCCAGAAGGGATAGATGAAGATGTACTTCTGCCCGCCGGGGCGCAGGAAGCCCTTCGAGTCGGCCTGGCCCTCGTGCTCGTGGTCGAGCAGGTAGGGCGAGCGCTTGGTCATCGACAAGTAGCTGTTCGGGGTCGTGAGATAGCCGCCGAGCGGAGTCGCCAGCAGCTCAGACCGCATCTGGCTCAGATCGTCGACTGAGTAGCAGATCGTCCACAGGACCATGTCCACATCGCCGCGCAAGCCCACAGTCGAGTAGGAGAGCGAGAGCATGCGGCTGGGCTGGTTCCACTTGCGCACCACTGCGGCAAAGTGCCGCTTGTGCTCCGCGCGCTCTTCGGCGGGCAGCCGTCGCCAAGCCGGGTCGATCTTGTAGAAGGTGAAACCGATGATCTGCCGCTTGGTTTCCTTCGCTTCTGCCTCGGCCTTACGTAAGTCCGGCTCGGTCGCCGGCGCCAATACTGCTTCTGCCATGATCTGTTCCTCGTCCTCCCAATCGTAACAAAGCACAGCCCACCGGGCGGCAAGTTTCGCGGCATCAACAGCTATACTGGCCGGGCATGTCAGAGAAAATCCTCGCCGTCCTCTTCACCTTCATCACCACCTTCATCGGTGCAACAGGCTATGTTGGCGTAGCCCTGCTGATGGCGATCGAGTCGGCCTGTATTCCTCTGCCTTCCGAGATCATCATGCCGTTTGCCGGCTACCAGGTCTATCTCGGTCACCTCAATCTCTATCTCGTAGCCACGGCGGGCGCTATCGGGTGCAACCTGGGCTCGGTGGTCGCGTACTGGATCGGAGCCTGGGGCGGCCGTCCCGCAATCGAGCGTTTCGGCCGCTATGCGCTGCTCAGCACCCATGACCTCGACCGCGCGACCGCCTTCTTCGAGAAGTACGGTTCGATCGCCGTTTTGATCGGCAGACTGCTTCCGATCGTGCGCACCTTCATCGCGCTGCCCGCCGGCATCGCCAGGATGAACCAGGTCCGCTTTCACATCTACACCTTTGTTGGCTCATGGCCGTGGTGCTTCGCGCTCGCCTACGTCGGCGCCCGGCTAGGGCAGGGCTGGGACACCGATCCCCGCTTCAAGGCTGTCTTCCATCGCTTTCATGTTGCAGTCGAGTTGGTGCTGGTCATCGGGATCATCTACTTCCTCTACACCCACCTGAAAAGCCGTCGCACGGTCGCCGCTTAGCGAGGCACTGCGACCATCCGCCCGTGCCCGTTTGCCAAACCTCCTCGGCAGGGGTGAGACTTGTTAGGTCTGCACCACGTAAGTCTTCAGGCGATCTTTCAGAAGGACGGTTCACCCCAGAATGCCAATCAGCAACGACAGCGGCCAGCTTGCCGCTGGGAAGCCCACGCCTGCAACAGGCAAATTAGGAGTTATGACCGTCGGCATGGGCGCGGTCGCCACCACCCTCATCGCCGGCGTCGAAGCCGTGCGCAAAGGTCTCTCAAAGCCGATCGGCTCGCTCACCCAGATGGGCACCATCCGCCTCGGCAAGCGCACCGACAACAACACGCCGTTGATCAAAGACTTCGTCCCTCTCGCCCACCTCGACGACATCGTCTTCACCGGCTGGGATATCCAGGACGAAACCATGTACGAGGCCGCCTCGACTGCCAACGTGCTTGAGCCCTCGCATCTGGCGACCATTAAGCCGTTTCTGGAGGCGATCCGTCCCATGCCCGCCGTCTTCGACCAGCATTACGTCAAGCGGCTCTCCGGGACGCACGTCAAAAAAGGCCGCTCGAAGTGCGACCTCATGCAGCAGGTGCGGTCCGACATCCAGAAGTTCTCGGCCGAAGTCGAGCGCGTGGTGGTCATCTGGTGCGGGTCAACAGAGATCTACATTGAGCCCTCGGCGGTTCACGCGACCATTGAGTCTTTCGAGCAGGGCCTCACCGATGATCATCCGGACATTGCCCCTTCGCAGATTTATGCCTGGGCCGCATTGAGCGAGGGCATTCCGTTCGCGAATGGCGCGCCCAATCTCACCGTCGACCTGCCCTGCATGCAGCAGCTCGCCAAGAAGAACAACGTGCCCATCTGCGGTAAGGACTTCAAGACCGGGCAGACATTCCTAAAGACGGTGCTGGCCCCCGCCTTCAAGTCGCGCATGCTGGGGGTGGCCGGCTGGTACTCGACCAACATTCTCGGCAACCGCGATGGCGAAGTGTTGGACGACCCAGAGTCGTTCAAGACCAAGGAAGAATCGAAGCTGGGCGTGCTGGACCTGATCCTGCAGCCTGAGCTTTACCCCGAGCTGTACAAGGATCTCTACCACAAGGTACGCATCAACTATTACCCGCCGCGTGGTGATAACAAAGAGGGTTGGGACAACATCGACATCTTTGGCTGGCTGGGCTACCCGATGCAGATCAAGGTCGATTTCCTCTGCCGCGACTCGATCCTGGCCGCCCCGCTGGCGCTTGACCTGGTGCTGTTTCTCGACCTCGCCAAGCGCACCCCGCAGCTGGCTTCGCTCGGGATCCAGGAGTGGCTCAGCTTCTACTTCAAGGCGCCGATGTCCGCGCCCGGCCTCTATCCGGAGCATGACCTCTTCATCCAGTCGATGAAGCTGAAAAACACACTTCGGCACATCATGGGCGAGGAGCTGATCACGCATCTGGGCCTCGAGTACTACGACTGATTTTGCTGCTGGTCGTCCTGAGTGAAACGAAGGCTGAGGTTAGCTGTTGGTTGCGGTAAAGATCAAGGTCAATCGCAGGTAGGATGACCAGCAGTTGTTGAGTAGCTGGCAGCGTGACAGGAGAGCGAATGTTGAAGCTTGCAAACAGCTTATGCTCCGTCGCACTCGCGCTCTGCGCCGTTGCGTCCGCCGCCGCGCAAGCCCAGCACCAGACCGCGCAGCAAGTCATTGACGCCATCGTCAAAGCCAACGGAGCCGCCTTGCCCCCAGATACCGTCGACACCATCAAGGGTGGCGATCCGAACACCCCGGTCACCGGCATCGTCACCACCTTCATGGACACCTTTGACGTGCTCCAGAAGGCCGTGGCTGCCGGCGACAACCTGGTCATCACCCATGAGCCGACTTTCTACAATCACGTCGACAGTCGCACCGTCCTCCCCGGCGATCCCGTGGTCGCCGCCAAGCTCGCCTACATCGAGCAGCACCACCTGGTCGTCTGGCGCTTTCACGACGGCTGGCACCGTCACCAGCCCGACGGGATCCTCGAAGGGGTCGTTCACCAGTTAGGCTGGGAACCGTACCGCCAGCCGGCGATCTCTGCCAACATGCCGGCCAACCTGTTTCATCTCCCCGCCACCACCGTCGCGGCACTCGCCGCCACCCTGCGCGAGAAGACGGGCTCCCCGGTTGTGCGCGTCATTGGAGATCCCGCAGCTACGATCACGCAGGTCGGGCTGCTCCCCGGCGCCTCCGGGCTCATCAAGCAGGTCACACTTATGGAGCGCGAAGACGTCCAGGCCCTGGTCGTCGGAGAAGCGCCCGAGTGGGAAGCAGTCGAGTACGCCCGCGACGCAACCTCCGAAGCCCGCGCCGGTCTCGGCAAGCCGAAAGCCATGATCGTCCTCGGCCACGAGCCATCCGAGGAAGCTGGCATGCAATACTGTGCCACCTGGCTAAAAACCGTGCTCCCCGGCCTGCGCATCGACTTCATCCCTGCCGGCTCCCCGTTCAGCGACGTGGTGACGAAGCAGTAAGAACAAGACCCCCTGCGCGGGAGGCGCCACCTTCGGTGGGGGCGGATCGCCCTTCGGGCA
>CAXUND010000084.1:0-14637 GCA_964252445.1 uncultured Acidobacteriaceae bacterium
AAGGTGACAGAGACGCCGCGGGCACGCAGTCGCTCCGCCGCATGCAGGATCGCATGATGCTCGATGGCCGTAGTGATGAGGTGGGCGCCGGGCACAAGCATGCCGAACAGCGCCAGGTTATCGCTCTCCGTGGCGCCGCTGGTGAAGACGATTTCCGCCGGCCGGCAGCTCACCAGCGCGGCCACCGAGGCGCGCGCCCGCTCCACCGCTGCGCGAGCCTGCTGGCCCTGGCGATGGATCGAAGACGCATTCCCGAATCGTTCCAGGAAATGCGGGCGCATCGCCTCAAACACCTCAGGCAGCAGCGGCGTAGTCGCGTTCGCGTCCATGTAAATACGGCGCATCCTCCAAGTTTACGCCTCAGCAAACCATGCCCGCTCTAGGCTGATTCTGCTACGCTTGCTGCCGAGGAGTTCCCGTCTATGAGATACATCCTGTCCTTCGCCGCCGTATGTAGCCTGCTGCTCAACCCCGCCATCCTGCCGGCGCAATCAGCACCCGGCATGGTGACGCCGGTCATGCCCTCCATGTCGAAAAGCACCGCGGCCGACCCCGCGGAAGTGTACGGCAAGCTGATGAGCAATCTTGAAGGCGAGGTCGTCGGCGCGGCCGAGGCCATGCCGGCCGACAAGTACGACTTTGCACCAACTCAGGGCGAGTTCAAGGGCGTCCGCACCTTCGCCTCGCAGGTCAAACACCTGGCCGAGGCGAACTACGGCTTCTTCGACAGCTGGAACGTGCCCGGCGCGGTCAAGGATGACGACATCGAAAAGCTCAAGACGAAAGACCAGATCGTGCAGGCGCTGAAGGATTCCTACACCTATGCGCATAACGCGATCAAGACCATGACCGCCGACAACGCCTTTGCCTCGCTGGGCGAAAAGAAGGGCACGCGCGCCGGCAGTGCCGCCTTCTGCCTCGCTCACTCCATGGACCACTACGGGCAGATGGTCGAGTACCTGCGCATGAACGGCATCATCCCGCCGGCGAGCAGAAAATCATAAACCGGCTACGCGCCTGGCGCCCACTTCGTGGGTTGTAGACTTTGCCCGTAGGGCGATCCACATGTCACGAAGTGGGCGCCTCCCGCGTAGGGGGGCTATCGCCTTTCTACGGGCACGTAGACTGCCGGATAAGCCGGGCCGACGTACTCGGCGCGCGGACGGATCAGGCGGTTGTCATCCAGTTGCTCGATGACGTGCGCAGCCCAGCCGCTCACGCGGCTGATCGCAAAAATAGGCGTGAATAAATCTATGTCGATGCCCAGGGTGGTGTAAGTCGACGCTGAATAAAAATCTACATTCGCGTTCAACTTCTTTTCCTGCTTGACGAAAAGCTCGATGGCGCGGGACATCTCAAACCATTTTGGATTGCCGTCGGCGCGGCCAAGCTCTTCTGACATCCGGCGCAGGTGCGTCGCGCGCGGATCTTCGGTGTGGTACACGCGGTGACCGAAGCCGGAAACTTTCTTCTTGGCTGCCAGCATCTCCCGCACGTGCTCGACCGGGTCTTCGCCGGCCTCCTCAATCTCGTAGAGCATGCGCATGACCGCTTCGTTCGCGCCGCCGTGCAACGGCCCCTTGAGCGCCCCGATCGCCCCGGTAATCGCGGAGTGCATATCGGCGAGCGTGGCCGCGATCACCCGCGCCGCAAACGTGGACGCGTTCAGCTCATGGTCCGCATGCAGGATCAGCGCGATATCAAAGGTCCGCGTCGCCGTCTCTGAAGGCTTTTCGCCGTTCAGCATCCACAGAAAATTGCCGGCATGCGACAGAGATGTGTCGGCTTCAACCACCGGCTTGCCCTTGCGGATGCGATCGTACATGGCCACGATCATCGGGATCTGCGCCGTGAGAGCAAACGCCTTGCGCACGTTGGAGGCGTGATCGACAGCCTTTTCGTCCTGGTCGTAAAAGCTCAACGCGGAAACCGCGGTGCGCAGAACCTCCATCGGCGTGACCGACTTGGGCGTCCACTCCAGCAGCTTGACGATCTCGGGACTGACAGCGCGCGCCTCGGTCAGCGATTGGGAGAAAGCCGCCAGCTCCGAAGCGCCCGGCAGGGTTCCGTGCCAGAGCAGATACGTCACTTCCTCGAAAGTCGACCGCGAGGCGAGCTCATGGATGTCGATGCCGCGGTACGCCAGCACGCCGGCCTCGCCGTCGATCCAGCAGACTCCCGAGTTGGTCGCGACTATTCCTTCCAGTCCTTTTCCTGAGACGGCGGTAGACATGAGGTTCCCCAATGGCTTTCTGTTGCTTTCAGTTGCTTCGGCCTGCTCGGCGTAAACGGCGCGCCTGAGCGCGTCAAGGAGGTCAGAGAAGATTTATAGCGCAGCGGTCAATTGCTTGTCATTGTGGGCGTGGCCGTGACTGTTCTGAGATTGGACGCAGAAACGGCGAGCGCGGTAGGGCGCAAGATCGATTTGCGTTTCTTCCCGAAGCAGGAGGTCGCGCACCACCGAGGCTGTTCCCGGCGCGAGCAGGATGCCGTTGCGGTAGTGGCCGGTGGCCACAAACCGATGGGAACTGACCTCATCGATCACCGGCAGGCCGTCGGGCGTGGCCGGGCGCACGCCGGCCCAGCTGTCGCTGATGCTGCCGGTCGAAAGCGGCGTCCATAACGCGCAGGCTCGCTCGAAGAGCATCCGGATCGCGTCCGCATGGACAGTGGTGTCAAAGCCTGCATCCTCGACGGTTGCGCCTACGATCACGCGTCCGTCTCCGCGAGGCACAATGTAGATTGCCGGTGTACGCAGGGTGTGCGCGAGCGTAACCCCGGCCGGCAGCGTCACCGACAGCATCTGGCCTTTACGCGGAGCGACGCGCAGGTCCTCTTGGAAGAGAGCTGGCGTACTGGACCAGGCGCCGCGACAGTCTACGAAGTTGGCTGCGGACCGGACTCCGCGGTCGGTGTGCACCTCTCCACCGGGCGTCAGGCCCGTGACTGCGGTATGCGCGTGCAGCATAACGCCGGCGGCCCTGCAGGCCACCGGCAGCGCCCGGCACAGGTCTCTGGGATCGAGGCTGAGTTCCCCGAGCGCAAGCTCGCCCTCTCGACCCGACTGAAGCGTCTGCGTAGTGCGAAAGGGTACACGCATGCCGGAAAGCTGTTCAATGCGGGCAACATACTCTCGATAGAGTCGCAGGCTGTAATCGGCAAGCGGTCGGAGCGCCGGGGGGTTCTCGGGGTCTCCGGCGGCGAGCATGCCGGCCGCCGCCCACGAGGCCTCGCGCATCGGCTCTCCGCGCTCCAGCACCGTAACCTCAAAGCCCAGCCGGGCAAGCTCGAGCGCGGTCGAGAGCCCGATGATGCCCGCCCCGGCGATGATAACGGTGTTCACAACTCGATTGTAGGCCGCTTAGAGCCCCGGAGGCTTCGGCGGTTCCAGCAGCAGCGGCCGCTGCCAGCGAAACATCAGCGTTGCGTCGAAGCTCCGGCGCGCGTCCCACTCCTCCTGCCTGATCGGATACGCGAACAGCATCATCCCGTGCATCGCCTGCCCCGGCGCGAGCGTCGTCTCCCGGGGAATGATCGGGAGCGTCAGCTTGCCCAGCTGCGGCCAGATGGCGAACGCCTGCCTGATCTCGCCCGCCCCGGCGGCGAATACATGCTTCTCCTCACCCTCCGGAGACGTCAGCGTTCCCTCTTCACGGTAGAGAAAGAGCGGCCCCTTGGAGGTGTTCCGCAGGTCGACCTCGGTCAGGACCAGCACCTCATCGGAGGCCTCGATGCCGCCCCCGACTCCCTCTTCGCGGCTGCCGGATTGTCTGAGTTCTGAGTGGATGGGGTACTCCGCGAGCCGGGTGATCGCACCCGCGGCGACCGGCGGCTTCTGGTTGTAGAACACATACGCGGTCACGGCCGAGAAGCAGAGGCAGACGGCAAAGATCAGCGCCATGGTAAAGCGGCCGGAGGTCTGCTCGGAGAAGCGCGGGCTTGTCGACCCGGGTGCGGCCGTGTTCATGGGCGACTCCCAGGCCGCCTGGTCAGATCCGCCAGAAATGCGTCCGGCTCGAGCGTATTCAGCACATCCTCTTTCGCCAGCCACGCACGCCGCAGCTGCTTGATGCCGTAGCGCATCTTTTCCATGTGGCCAGGCTGGTGCGCATCGGTGTTGATCACAATTTTGCAGCCGAGCTGCTTCGCTAGCCGCAGGTTCGTATCCGATAAATCCAGCCGGTCCGGGTAGGCGTTGTGCTCAACAGCCACGCCCGCCTCTGCGGCCTTCCGCAGCACCGCCGCCAGGTCAAAGCGGGTGGGCTCGCGGCGCAGGAGCAGCCGCCCGGTAGGATGGCCCAGGATGCGTACATGAGGATTCTCAAGCGCCCTCAGCAGCCGCGCGGTCATCTCGTCCTCCGGCTGTGCAAAGTAAGAGTGAACGCTCGCAATCACCACATCCATCTGCGCCAGCACATCGTCTGAAAGATCAATCGCGCCATCGGCAAGGATGTCAGCCTCGATCCCGGCGAAGATGCGAATCCTGCCTTCCATCTCCTGCTCGACAGCTCGTATGCGCGCGATCTGCTCAAGCGCGCGGGCATCGTCGAGGCCATTGATCATTGAGAGGTTCTTCGAGTGATCGGTGATGGCGCAGTACGCGTAGCCCAGGGCAAGCGCTGCCTCGGCCATCTCGCGGATGGTGTTCTTCCCGTCGGTCGCGTCCGTGTGCATGTGCACGTCGCCGCGAATATCCGCCAGCTCAATCAATGACGGCAGCATGTGCGCGGCCGCCGCATCGATCTCGCCATGGTTCTCGCGCAGCTCCGGCGCAATCCAGTCCAGACCCAGCGCGTTGTAAATCTCCTCCTCCGTCGCGCCCGCGACAAAGCTGCCGTCCTCCACCCGGGCCAGCGCATACTCGCTCAGCGTGTAACCCTGGCGGAGCGCGCGCTGCCGCAGCGTCACATTATGCATCTTCGATCCGGTAAAGTACTGGAGCGCCGCGCCGTAGGACGCGTCCGGCAGTAGCCGCACATCTACCTGCAGCCCGTTGCGCATGCGGAAGCTGACCTTGTTCTGCCCCTTGGACAGCAGCACCGAAGCCTGCGGCCAGGCGGCGGTGTACTCGACGCCCGCGGCCACGGTATCCTCCGGGCACGCCACCAGCACGTCAAGGTCACCCACCGTCTCGCGTCCCCGGCGCAGCGAGCCGGCCTGGGTCATGCGGCCCAGGCCAGGAAACTCGCGCAGGTACGCGATCAGTCTCTCCGCTGCTGTTTCCGCGGTGTCAATGAGAAACCGGCCGGAGTTCCGCCGGTACTCTTCAATGCCCTTGCGCAGCTTCTCGATCTGCTTCTCGCCGAAACGCGGCAGGCTGGCCACGCGGCCGTCATCAAGAGCGGCGGCCAGCTCGTCGATTGAGCACACCTGCAGCGCGCTCCAGAACAACGCCACCGACTTCGGTCCCATCCCGGGAAGCTTGAGCAGCTCGAGCATACTGGGCTTGTACTGGACCAGCAGCTCTTCGCGAAGCGGAAAGGTTCCCGCCTTGTCGATCTCGATGATATTGGCGGCCATGCCCTTGCCTATATTCGGGATGGCAAGCAGCTTTTTGGGCTCTGCGACCAGCGTGCTCAGCTGAACCGGCGAGGCTTCGACGGCCTCTGCCGCCCGACGATAGGAGCGGATGCGAAACGGGTCAGCCGCGCCGATCTCCAGCAGATCGGCCGTCTCCTCCAGCATCACCGCGATCGAGCGGTTGTCCATGCTGCTATTCAATCAGAAAAGCACCGCAACCGATCGCGTCCGCTCGAGCGCGTTCGATAGGCTGGCGCTAGGCCACCTGGCGCTGGCGAACCACCTGGTCTGCCTGCGGGCCATGCTGGCCTTGTATCACGTCGAACTCAACGTCATCGCCTTCCTTCAGACTCTTGTACCCATCCACCTGGATGGCGCTGTAGTGGACGAAGACATCGGCTCCCTCATCACGGCCGATAAAGCCGTAACCCTTGGCATTGTTAAACCACTTGACCTTGCCTTTGTATTGAGACACCTGCCGACCTCTCTTCTAAAGCTCTGCGAAGGGAGACGCTTGCATACAAGGTGAGGTTATCCGGGGTGGTGCGACGTTTCGCGGCGTTTACTGCAATTGCCCGGCTGACAAGCGAATTGATGCTCCGCCATGATACGATGTTGCCGCTCGCGAATCGTGCGCCAGGGCTGCAGAAGCAGTAAAGCGCTCAGCTCTGCCGTATTGCCGGCGCACAGACTTCAGATCGCCTCACTCGCTGCGCCATCGGCCACGAGCGAGCACCCAGGCTCCGCGCAGCGAAGGTGCAGTGAGAGCGTATCGAGTGGCTTCGTAACTCAGCGCTTGCCGGACTTCTTTTTCCGCGCGGCCAGCAGGCGCTTGTAGAGCGAAATCGACACCAGGGTTTTGCCGTCCAGGATACGTCCCTGCTCAATCAGCTTGTCGAGCTCCGAGAGCGGGATGGAAAACACGGAAAGCGTTTCGTCCGCCTCCGGCTGGGCCTTGCCGGGAGTAAGTTCCTCGGCCAGGAAGACCTGCATCCACTCGCCCAGGAAGCCCGGACTCGCATAGTAGCGGACCAGCTCCGTCCACTTCTCCGCCCGGTAACCGGTCTCCTCCATCAACTCCCGCTGCGCCGCGGCGAGCCGCTCTTCGCCGGCCTCCATCTTGCCTGCAGGCACCTCCCATAGATACTGCCCGGCGGCGTGGCGGTACTGGCGTTCCAGGATCACCAGCGGGTCCTTCTTGCTCTCGCGATCATCAATCGCCAGGATGACCACCGACCCGTTGTGGCGGATGATGTCGCGCGCCGACTCATGCCCGTTCGGCTCCCGGACCTGGTCCTTGTAGACCTTGAAGAGCGGCCCTTCGTACACCAGCTGCGAGCTGAGCACGTCCGCCATCTTCTCGTTCTGCTGGAGCAGGTCGTTCTTGAGCATGGCCTTGATCTCTTTGCGGGAGAGGACCTCGCTGTTGTTCTGCTTTGTTTCTTTTTTCGGCATCCCGACTCCTGTCTCTTTCATCATCCCATGACGGACTTTGCGCGTAAGCGCAAGGCAGAACGCCGCCGCGTGAGAAACTGGAGGCCGGGACAACATGGAACCGAGCGACTGTTCTTCGATCCACGAGTGTTACCCGGTCTCGGTGCTGCCGCACGCGAGCCGCCTCTTCCTCGATTACTGTGCCTCACCCACACCGCTGGTTCCCTTTTATCCCAACAGCCCGGAACAGGATCGCTGGTTTGAAAGCGTTTCGGCCACCGCGGCACGAACCGAACTGGCCGATCTGCTTGAATTTCAGAATCGCGGCTGGGATGCCGGGCCGCCGGCCCTCGCAAATATTGCCCGCTTGCGGGCGGGCGCCGGGGCCGTAGTGACCGGTCAGCAGGTAGGGCTGTTCGGCGGCCCTCTCTATACATTGCTCAAGGCGGCTACCGTGGTGCGCCGGGCGCAGGAGGCTTCCTCAGCCGGTGTCCCGGCAGTGCCTGTCTTCTGGTTGGCAACCGAAGACCATGACTATGCGGAGATCGACCATGTGGGTCTGCCGTCGCGAAGAGCCCTCGAAACCATCCGGATCGACCATGAGGGTTCTGAAAGCCGCAAGCCGGTAGGCGGACTGACCCTGGGCGCAGGTGTGTCGCGAGCGCTTGATGAGGCAGCCGCCATGCTCGGCGGCACGGCTGAGTTTGACCTGCTGGAGCAATGTTGGACGCCTGGAACGACCTTTGCCGAGGCCTTCGCCAGGTGGCTGGCTGCAACCTTCCGCGAGCAGGGGCTGATCGTGATGGATGCGTCTGGGCGTGCCTTCCATGCGCTGGGCTCGCCGGTGCTGCGCGCAGCCATCACCGATGCTGACCTGCTCGAAGGCAGACTGCTGGAGCGCAACCGGGAGCTGGAAGCGCGCGGCTACCATGCGCAGGTGCGGATCGCGGCAGGAGCCAGCCTGCTGTTTCTGCTCGACGGCAGCACCGGCGCGCGGCTTCCGCTCAAGCGCGCGGGCAGCGTCTGGACTGCGGGCCGGCAGACCTGCTCGACTGAAGAGCTGCTCGCGATCCTTGACGCGGAGCCCGAGCGTCTCAGCCCCAATGCCCTGCTGCGGCCTGTCTTCCAGGACTCGATCCTCCCTACGCTCGCCTACATCGGCGGCCCGGCGGAGATCGCTTACTTCGCGCAGACGGCGGTAGTCGGGGAGCACATCCTGGGCCGCGCCACACCGGTGCTGCCGAGGCTCAGTGCGACGCTGGTAGAGCCGAAGATCGCAGAGGCGATGCTCCGCCTTGGCCTGACCCTCCCCGACCTGCTGACGATCGAGCCCCAGGAGCTGGCGCAGCGGGTAGGCGCGCGGGCGATGCCGGCTGAAGGCAAGCGCCGGCTGGCGGCCGCCGGCAACGCGCTTGATAGTGAGCTCTCCGCGCTCACCGGTTGGATGCACGAGCTCGATGAGGGCCTGGGCCGCTCGGCTGAGGTCGCGGCATCCAAGATGCGCTACCAGATGAATCGGCTGCGACGCCTGGCCGCAAATTACCAGTTGGAACGGGACGCCAGCCTGCGCCGGCAGGTAGAGGCGGTCGCCCTCGCATTAGCACCTGGACGACACCCGCAGGAGCGGGTGATTGGCGCGAGCTGGTTCCTCGCGCGCGCCGGTGCGGGCCTGCCACAGCTGCTGGTGGAAGCCGCCGGCCAGCACTGTCCCGGCCACAAGCTGCTGACGCTTTAGCAGACGTGCAGATCGCTGCCTGGTCAGCCTACAATCGCACCTGTATGCCGAAGCCTGAGCCGGATGAGAATTTTGAGGTGACCTGCCCCGAGTGCGGGGGCATGTTGAAGATCGACGTGACTACCCGCGCGGTGATCGCGCACACGCCCGCGCCGGTCAAGCGCAAGTTTGAGGACTTCGACGCCGCAGCGCGCGCCCTGCGCGAACAGAACGAACGCACCCAGAGCGTCTTTCGCCAGGCGGTGGACGCTGAGAAAAACAAGAATGATGTCATGGATAAGCGCTTTGCCGAAGCCTTGCGCAAGGCAAAGGAAAGTCCGGCAAACGAGCGACCCCTGCGCGAGTTCGACCTCGAATAACTTGCATCACAGATAAAGAGAAAAGAAGAGGAATGACCATGAGCGTAAGTGATGTGAAGGGTACCTTGACGCAGATCAGCAGCGCCTCGAAGAGTGCCGGCCGGGAGATTATGGACGTTGCCACCGACTCATCCTGGACCCGCTATGTGGCTGCAGGATCGCTGGTCGCAGGAGCGGTACTGGTAGTTACCGGTCGTCCGCGTGCGGCGCTCACAGTCGCTGCCGCCGGCGCGGCCACGCTTCTGCTCGAGCGCCCTGAAGCCGCGCAGGAGCTGTGGAAGAAGCTGCCCAGCTATTTGCGCTCCGGGCAGGATTTCCTGGTGCGGGCTGAATCCACCATCGAGCGGCTTACCGAGCAGGCGATGAAGATTCGCGAGACCATCGGGCAGCAGGGCTGAGCCTCCGCAGGAACGACTCGGGCGCGTCCCCGGATCACGATTTGAGATTTGGGGGAACAGCGGTTTTTTTGCGCGGCCGCGTTCCAACGCGATAGTGAAGCCGTAGCTTAAGTGTTCTACGATACTGAAGTTTTAACTTCAGTGTTCGCGGCGAGCCTTTTCAGCTCCGGAAGCACTTCTCCCAACGCCATCGCGGCTGCGTTTCTGGAGCCCAGGCCGAAGTACAGCCCACGATAATGCCTGAATAATTTGTTATAGGTCTCGTGTGCAGCAGCATCCGGCGTATAAGTTGTGTAGTCGAGGCACATCTTAGCCTGCGCCTCTTCAATCGTCGCGAATGCGCCCGCCGCCACCAGCGCGAAGATGCCCGAACCCAGCGAAGTCGGCACGCCGGCAGGCACCAGGACCGGCTTTCCTAAGACATTTGCATATACCTGGTTTAATACCTGATTTTTCTGCGGAATTCCGCCCGCGTTAATGACGCGCTCAACCGGGACACCCTTCTCCGCCATTCGCTCAAGAATAATGCGCGTGTGAAAGGCCGTGCCTTCAATCGCGGCAAAGAGCTCGTCCTGCGCGGTGTGGATGAGGTTCCAACCGAGCGTCACGCCGCCCAGGTCAGGGTTGACCAGCACCGTGCGATCACCGTTGTCCCAGCTCAGTCGCAGCAGGCCGGTCTGGCCGGCGCGATAAGTCTCGAGTCCCCGCGCAAGATCGCGAACCTTAGTGTTGGCGCGGCGCGCGATAGCTTCGAAGATATCGCCGGTGGCAGACAGGCCCGCCTCAACGCCGGTGTACTCCGGATGCACGCTGCCGGGGACCACGCCGCATACACCCGGAACCAGCGTCGTTTTTTTCTCCATCGCGATGATGCAGGTCGAGGTGCCGACCACGTTGACTACATCGCCTTCGCGGCAACCGGCGCCGATCGCATCCCAGTGCGCGTCAAAGGCACCCACCGGGATCGGAATGCCCTCACGCAAGCCCATCTGCTCGGCCCAGTAGGGCGCCAGCGTGCCTGCGAGGTGGTCGGAAGTTTCGTACGCGCCCTCAAATTTGTCACGAATGCCGTCGCACAGCGGATCGAGTTCGGTGAAGAACGACTGCGGCGGCAGCCCACCCCAGCGCGGGTTCCAGAGCCACTTATGCCCCATCGCACAGACACTGCGCTTGACTAACTTCGCGTCTGTAATTCCTGCCAAAGTAGCCGCGACCATGTCGCAATGTTCAAATGCCGTGACTAAGTCGCCGCGCTGGTCGGGATTATGACGGATCCAGTGCAGCAGCTTGGCAAAGCCCCACTCGTGCGAGTAGACGCCCCCGCACCAATCGATAGCTTCCAACTTCTGTTGATGCGCGAGAGTAGTAATCTGCTGCGCTTCTAACTTGGCGCGATGGTCGCACCAGAGATAGTACTCACCCAGCGGCTTGAGGCCCGCACCAACCATGATCACGCTCGAGCCGGTGGTATCCAGCGCGATGGCCGCGATCTCCTCCCCGCGCACCCCCGACTCTGCCAGAACCTTGCGTGTCGCGGCCACCAGCGCGTCCATCTGATCATCATGTGACTGCGTGGCGTAATCAGGGTCCTCGCGTTTCCGGTGCAGAGGATAGTCAGCGGAAGCGGTGCCCAGCCGCCCACGCTCACTATCCAGCAGCGTGACGCGCACGCTGAGTGTGCCAAAATCTACACCTGCTACGGTAGTGCCCATTTCTTGAACTCCTAAGTGCAGGACCGCTACGCGGGAGGTACTTCTTGGGGGAAGTAGAAGCCTGTGCCACGAAGTGGCAGTCTGCACCCCACGAAGTGGGCGCCTCCCGCGCAGCGGGCTCTTAGTCTTCGATGGCGCCGTGGTGATGCATGTCCCAGCCGAGGTATGTCGTTGCTGCCTCGTAGACCGGCGCGGCGACGGTCGAGAAGTTAGCTGCCACGTGATGCTCAAATGCGTTGCGGCAGATGTAATGCAGCAGCTTCTGCATCTTCGGAATGCGGCAGACGCCTGCGCCGCCAAAAGTTTCCAGCGGATCGCTGGTAAACTCGCCTTCTCCGACATAGCCGCGCATCTTTCCGGATAAGTCGTCCGTGGAAAACCGTAGGTAAGTCATGGCTCCGGCTTTGACCCGCCCGACGCAGGTACCAAAGGTATTTTCCTTTCCAACGGTGCCGGCGATAATAGCCTGGAAATCCATCACCACCGACTCAAAGAAATGCTTCGGCAGGTTAGCGCAGTGGAAGCAAACCGCCTTATCGGGATCGTCGCCGTAGTTGTTATTCCAGTCGAGCAGCGCGCTTGGCGTTTCAGAGGCCAGCGCCAGACCGTACATACTGAGCACGCCGGCGACATCGGTCTCGCAAGCCGACGAGAAGAGATTTTCGCTCATCATGCTCATCACGGTGCAGGGCACCACGCCGAAGTATTCCTCAAGCGATGTCCAGCACTGGATGGCCGAGATGGTGCAGTACGTCTGGCGCATCCACTCGTCGATCACCGCGCCCAATTTGGCCATCTTCATCAGCGCTTCCTCGGGGATACCCGAGGTCGGTACGTACTGCTTGATGGCGGCTAGCTTTTGCTGTGCAGGATCATCGTGGTCGCTCATCCTGTTGATGCGGCCCAGGATTTCCGATAAGTCGAGCGTCTCAACCGAGATGCCGTGGTGTTCGAGAATTTTTTCGGAGTAGCGCACGGTGTTGAAGGCCGCAGGCCGCGCTCCGATGGCCCCGATGCGGAGATTTTTGAAGCCGTTCACAACCCGGCAGGTAGCGGCAAACTTTGCGAGGTCAGCAGCAAAGGCTTCTGACTGAGGCGCGACGGTGTGCAGCGCAGTGAGCGAGTAAGGAATGTTGTACTGCGCAAGATTATTGCAGGCAGACATTTTGCCGCAGAAGCTGTCGCGCCGGTGCGAGATCTTCATCGTCTCGGTGCGGTCGGGCGTGGCCTGCACCAGGACGGGAACGCGCAATCCTGAAAGCCGGATCGCATCGACAATAGCTCGCTCTTCGCCGAAGTTCGGCAGAGTCACGATAATCCCGTCAATTACATCTTCATTTCTCTTGAATAAATCGGCGCACTCACGCGCGTCGTCCGGGGTCTGCACGGCGCCGTGCTGCGTCTGTTCGGGCGATAAGACAACAGACTTGTAGCCCCGCTGGTCGAGGACGGCGATGATGTCCTCGCGTCCTTCCTTCGCCAGGTGGTGAGGGAAGAACCCGCGGCTGCCGACGATGACCCCAAATGTAAGCTGTTTGCGCATGCGTACTTTCCCTTATGTGGTGTGAGTTACGAGTTCGCCTTGGGCATCGAGTAAGGTGGAGCGTCAACCGACAGGCTCACTGGCCGTAGGTCGCCAGCGGACCATGCTTGCGGTAGTAGTGGCGATCGAGCAAGGCTTGAGACACAGGTTGAACATTGGGATCGAGTACCTCTGTATGCAGCGCCATGCGGGCGACCGACTCGAGCACAGTTGCGTTGTGCGCGGCATGAGCCGCGTCAGTGCCCCAGGTGAAAGGCGCATGGCCGTCGACCAGGATGGCCGGAACAGCGTCCGGGTCGATCGGCTCCCGCCCATCCTGGAAGCGCCGAAGAATCGCCAGCCCGGTGTTGTGCACATAGTCTCCATCTATCTCTTCATCTGTAAGCGGCGCGGTAACCGGCACCGGGCCGTGGAAGTAGTCGGCGTGCGTGGTTCCGTAGGGCGGAATGGAGCGTCCGGCCTGTGCCCAGATGGTCGCGAACTCGGAGTGCGTATGCGCGACGCCGCCGATCGAGCGGAAGCCGTGGTAGAGCAGAAGGTGCGTGGGAAGGTCCGAGGAGGGCCTGAGTCTGCCCTCGACCACTCTGCCATTGAGATCGCTCACCACCATGTCCTCCACGCGCATGCGCTCATAGGGAACGCCGCTGGGCTTGATGACGACCAATCCCTCCCGGCGATCGATGCCACTGACATTGCCCCAGGTGTAGAGGACCAGCTTCTGGCGCACGAGTTCGAGGTTGGCGTCGAGCACCTCGGCTTTGAGTGAGTCCAGCATGGTGTCTCCGAGGGGGATGGGGTGGCGAGCAGTGTGCGGGGGCTCGAAAACGTTTCCTGGCGCTCTTCAAGCTATGCGTTTCAGACTCCCACCGTCAAGCTGCTGGGCGAGCTGGTTTCGCGCGGCATCGCGACGGTGTTCGTCGACGCCGCTGTCACCGGCAACACCGCCGCGACCCTGCATGTGGACTACCGACAGAGGGGGTGTGTGGCGCCTGGCGGCGCTCGGCCACACCAGGATCGCCTTGAGCAGCGGGGCGCCGGCGAAGCGCTCCTGCGAAGTGCGCTGCCAGGCCTTCGTCGAGTCGCTTGCGGCCTGCGATACTGGAAGCATGCCGACGCATTCCAGCCACGTGATCGCAGTCGCCATGTCCGGCGGGGTTGACTCTTCAACCGTGGCGGCGATGCTGCGTGCCGAGGGTTACGAGCTGATCGGCCTGACGCTGCAGCTCTGGAACCAGCGTCGCCTCGCCGGCCACGAGGGCATGCCGGAGCAGGTCCAGGGGCGCTGCTGCTCGATCGACGACGTGTACGATGCGCGCCGGGTGGCCGAGCAGCTCGACATGCCCTACTACGTCGTCAATGAGGAGGCGCGTTTCGAGCGCGATGTGGTCCAGCCTTTTGTGGCGGAGTATCTCGCCGGGCGTACGCCAATTCCCTGTTCGCTTTGCAACAATCACCTGAAGTTTGACCAGCTGCTGCTGACGGCGCGGCAGATCGGCGCTGACCGCATCGCCACCGGGCACTATGCGCGCAACGAGTATGACCCGGCGCGAGGACGATGGATCCTGAGCCGCCCGGCGGACCGCGCCAAGGACCAGACCTACTTCCTCTTTGGCTTGACCCAGGAGCAGCTTGCGCGCACGCTGTTTCCGCTGGGCAGCTATTCAAAGCCGGAGGTGCGGCAGATTGCCGCTGACCACAAGCTCGCGCTCGCGCAGAAGCCTGACTCGCAGGAGATCTGCTTTATTCCCGGCGGCGACTACAAGCAGTTCCTCGATGCCTACCTGTCTGAGCAGGACCGGCCGCTGCCGGAGACCGCCGGTGCGCTGCTCACGACGACGGGCGAAACGCTGGGCGGGCACAGCGGCATCCATAATTTCACGGTTGGGCAGCGCAGGGGCCTGGGGCTGCAATCGCCGACGCCGCTCTACGTCATCCA
>CAXUND010000085.1:0-14629 GCA_964252445.1 uncultured Acidobacteriaceae bacterium
GGAGAACCGATCATGAAGCTTGTGCTCGGCAAGTGGGCTACCGACCGGGTCGGCGCCGGAGACTCGCCTGAGCGCGCAGCGCAAGCCGCCATCCGCTACCTGTTCGAGCGGCTCGGCGGCTACGGCGGCATGATCCTGCTAGGCCCGGATGGTCGTTTCGGTATGGCGCACAATACGCCTGCTATGGCCTGGGGAATTGCCGACGCCGCCGGGTTTCGAGTAGGACTGGAAAGCCCGCTGCCTTCATCATGCTGATTTTGGCTTCTGCCTCACCTCGGCGTCGCGAGCTGCTCACCCGCGCAGGCTTTGACTTTGATGTCCATGCAGCCGATGTGGCCGAGAATCTCGTCCCCGGCGAACACCCGATCGCTGCTGCCACCCGCCTGGCGATGATCAAGGCCCGTACCGTGCTGGCGCTCTCGCAGGAGGCGGTCATCCTCGGCGCGGATACCTTGGTGGTGGCGCCCGATGGGTCCATCCTCGGCAAACCTCGCGATGCGCTGCAGGCTGCAGAGATGCTCCACATGCTCTCGGGAGCGACCCACCAGGTCATAACCGGCGTCTGCGTGGCCTGGGCGGGCCGCACGGAGACGGCGGCGGAGGTCACGAGCGTGACGATGCGCGGCCTGTCAGACGAGGAGATCGGCGCCTACATCGCCACCGGAGAGCCCATGGATAAAGCTGGCGCCTACGCCATCCAGGGCTTGGCGGCTCGATGGATTCCGCGCATCCACGGCGACTACTCGAATGTCGTCGGCCTGCCGCTGGCGCTGGTTACCGTGATGCTTGAGGCCGCGGCTGTCTACCCGCCCTGATCAGGCTGCCGCAGCATCGCGGCCAGCAGCGCTGTGCGCGCCGCCAGGTGCTCGAGCAGGATCGATTCATGCTCTGCGTGTGCGCCTTCCCCGACAGCACCCATCCCGTCGAGTGTCGGGATCCCAAGCGCCGCAGTGAAGTTCCCATCCGAACCGCCGCCGGTTGATGCCTCCTCAAGCTCCCAACCCATCGCCCGCGCAAGTGCCTGTGACTGCTTGAAAAGCCGGGCGGTCCCGGCACCTCGCTCCATCGGCGGCCGGTTCAGGCCGCCTTCAATGTGCAGCGAACAGCCCGGGTCAGACACCTTGAGGCTGCGAAAGCGCTGATCGAGTAGGGCGGCGTCGGTGACGCGCGGCACCCGGACGTCGACCTCCGCCCAGGCTTCTGCGGCAACCACGTTCGAGAGCGTTCCACCGCCGATCACGCCGACGTTGACTGTGATACCGCGCTCCGGTTCTGAGAAGGCAGAGACGGTGGTGATCAGCCGTGCGAGCTCCACGACGGCAGAGTGCCCGCGCCCGAAATCGACGCCGCTGTGCGCCGCAACTCCAGACACCTTCATCGTGTAATGGCCTACGCCCTTGCGTGCCGTTTTGTAGGCGCCCTCTAGTCCTTGCGCGGGCTCGAGCACGTACACAGCCTCGCAAGCGGCTGCGATCTTTTCAGTGGTCGCTCGCGAGCATCCGCTGCCGACTTCCTCATCCGAAACTAACAGCAGGACCGTCGGCCGCAGAGCGGAGCCGAGTATTTGAATCGCCGCCAGCGCCATGGACACGCCGGCCTTCATGTCCAGCACACCGGGGCCATGCACCCGGTTGCCCGTAACCCGGAACGGCATGTGCTCGATCGTTCCCAGGGGCCACACCGTGTCGAGATGGCCAAGCAGCAAGATCGGCTTCTGCGCGACGCCCGGCGCGGCAAAGTGCACCTCCAGGAGATCGCCGCGGGCAACCTGACGGTGCCACTGCACACGTCCACCCAGCCGCGTACACTCGGTTGCTACCAGCGCCGAGCAGCGATCCACGCCGACCTTCGAGTCACTTGGCGACTCACACTCGACCATCCGGCGCAGCATCCCGAGCAGGTCTCCCTGCTGCTTATCCGCTGCGGCGCGCAACTTACGCATACCCTCGGCCGTCCCTGGATTACCTAGCGGCTTCGCTCTAGACATAGCGAAGTATCTCAGGTGTGGCTGTTTAGCCACACTCAGCGGGCATGCGACTGGGGTTACTCTGCAGAGGAATCAACGTGCAGGATCGTCGACTGCGTCCTCGAACCTCGAAAAGGAAGGAATAAGGCACCCGGTTGCAGGACGTTCAGTATTCCGAATGCACGATCGCCGCGCCGCTTGAGTTCTCTGGCGTGGGGCTGCACAGCGGCGCACCGGTAACCATGCACCTGCTGCCTGCTACGGCCGGTTCCGGCATCGTGTTCCGGCGGACCGATCTCGATTCTTTTGAGATCCCGGCGACCGGTCGCAATGTCGCCAAAGTCTCCTACGCCACCAGCCTGATGCGCCAGGGCGTGCTCATCTCGACCACGGAGCACCTGCTCTCTGCACTGATCGGTATCGGCGTCGACAACGTGATCGTCGAGATCGATAATCTGGAATTGCCGATACTGGACGGCAGCGCGCTGCCCTATGTTGAGGCCATTGAACGTGTCGGTCTCAGGAGTCAGCGCCGGCGGCGCGAGTACCTGCGCATTCTGAAGCCCGTGGAGGTGCGCGAAGGTGACAAGTTCATCGGCGTCTATCCCGGGGACGGCTACAGTATCCGCTACGAGATTGACTTTCCGCATCCGATCGGCCGCCAGGGGCTGATGACCGATCTTGCCGCTCACAGCTATGGACGAGACATTGCCCCGGCGCGTACCTTCGGCTTCAAGCGCGACGAGCAGCGGCTTCGCGATATGGGTCTGATCCGCGGCGTCTCGAACGAGAGCGCGATCATCGTCGCGCATGAAGGCGTTGAGAACGGGCCGCTGCGTTTCGCAGACGAGTTCGTGCGTCACAAGATCCTGGACCTCATTGGCGACCTGGCGCTGGTCGGCCACCAGATCCTGGGCCGCGTTGTCGCCGAGCGCGCCGGCCACGCGATGCACACGGCGCTGGTCGCCCGGCTACTGCGGGATCGGTCCGCCTGCAGGCTGGTGACCTTCGCCCCTGAAAAGCAGTTGAATGCCCATCCCGTGACCCCCCGGCTGGCTGCGATCAGCTAAGCAAACACCAGGCACTGGGGCTTGACCAGCGGAACGGTTCGTCCTTGCGCTGAGATCGCTCCGGTGTTCACGTCGCGCGAGAAGATCGCGATGGTGTCCGACTTCTCGTTCGCCACCAGCAGCCAGCGCTCTGACGGATCGAGCGTGATATGCCGGGGGATGCTGCCTCCGCACGAGCTACGCGCCAGGAAGCTGAGCCTGCCCGAAGCCGGATCGACTTTGAAGGTGTTCAGGCAGTCGAAATCGCGGCACGCGGCGTAGGCGAAGGCGCCTGTCTTGTCGATCACGATTTCGGACGCGCGCGCGACCCCGTGGAAATTATCGGGTACCAGGCTGACCTGCTGCTTGGTGCTGAGCGTGCCGTGGGCTTCATCCCAGTCGAGCACGGCGACGGCCGCCGCCAGCTCAAGCACGCAGTAGGCCCACTTGCCATTTGGGTGAAACCGCAGTGCCCGAGGCCCGGAGCCCGACGGCGCCCGCCAGGCTGCCGGGGTATGTGTGTTGAGCTTGGCCGTCGCCGCGTCCAGCTTGTAGAGGTGGATCACGTCCAACCCGAGATCGTTGAAGAGAGCAAATTCATTGCCGGGCGAGGCCGTCGCCCGATGCACATGCGGAGCCTCCTGGCGGTCCGCCTGCGGTCCATGACCTGAATAGTGAAAAGTCGACACGGCCGGGCTTAAGGCTCCGTCTGCTGCCACCTTGAAGGATGCAGCACTGCCGCCGGTGTAGTTCGCGCACATCAGTACGCTGCCGGTGTGGTCGACTCCGACATGACAGGTGCCCGTTCCGTCCGACGCCTGACTGTTGACCGGGGAGAGTGCGCCATTCGCCCCTACACGGAAGCCCGCCACGCCGCCGGTCGCCGCACCATGGAAGGAAGCGAGCTCCTGGGCGGCAAAGAGCAGCGTGTGGTCCGGGCTCAGAGCAAGGAAGGTCGGGTTCTCGACAGCACCCGCGAGACCGATTTCTGTCAGCACTCCGGACTCCGCGTTCCAGCGAAACGCAAGCACACCTTTGTTTGCGTTTCCGGTGGTCTGCACACCCGCAAACATGATTGCCTCCGCGGGGGCAGCAAAACTCAGTCGTTCCGCCTGAGCTGCCAGCGGCAGCATGGCCGCGCCTCGCACAAACGTGCGCCGATTCATCTGCTTCAATGTGCCACTCCCACTGGTTAGAATCCGCCGCTTAGCTCCCGCACCTCAAGCGCCTGCTGCGCGCGCCGGTCGCGAACCAGGTCCCCGACAGCGTACCGCAATTGATCCACACCCTGCCCGCTGACCGCCGAGATCTCGTAGAAGGGCAGTTTGCGCCGCCTGGCCATGGCACGCAGCTTCTTGAGCTTTTCAGGGTTTGCAACATCCGCCTTGGATGCGACGACCAGCACCGGCTTCTCCTCGAGGCCGTGACCAAAACTAGCCAGCTCTGCCGCAATGACCTTGAAATCTTCGACCGGATTGTCGCGGCCGCTGCCATCGGAGACGTCGACCAGATGCACCAGCACGCGTGTGCGCTCGATATGGCGCAGAAATTGGACTCCGAGTCCCGCGCCCAGGTGCGCACCCTCGATCAGTCCTGGAATATCTGCCACCACGTAGCTTTCTTCGAAGGGCGTCTCGCCGATCGTGACCACTCCGAGATTCGGCTGCAGCGTGGTAAACGGATAATCCGCGATCTTGGGCCGTGCCGCCGAAATGCGCGCGATCAGCGTCGACTTGCCCACGTTCGGATAGCCTACCAGGCCGACATCCGCAAGCAGCTTCAGCTCCAGCCGGAAGGCATACTCCTCCCCGATCGACCCCATCTCGTGCTCGCGGGGCGCCTGGTGCGTCGAGGTGGCGAAATGCTGGTTGCCACGTCCGCCCCGGCCGCCATGGGCGACGATCACCCGCTCGTCCGGGTAGGCGAAATCATGGATCAGCTCGCCTGTTTCTTCCGAGTAGACAGACGTGCCCACCGGCACCTTGAGGATGATGTCCTCTCCATCTCTCCCGGAGCAGTTCGAGCCTTCGCCGTGACGGCCGCGCTCCGCCTTGTGCTCAGGGTTAAAGCGGAAATGCACCAGGGTGTTGTGCCGCTCGCTCGACTCCATGATGACGTCGCCTCCTCGGCCGCCGTCGCCTCCCGACGGACCCCCTTTAGGCACAAACTTCTCACGGCGAAACGCCATGCAGCCGTTACCGCCGTCACCTGCTTTTACCCGAATTCTCGCTTCATCGATAAACATTTGCTAACTCAAGTGTAGTCACTCGCGTATCCTCAAGCCACTTACCCGCTCTTTTGGCTATGTCCGCTCTTGCTCCTTGAGGGCACAAATACGCCTCGGCGCCATGCAGTGCCAACGGCAACCGTCTCCCCCGTTGCTTCCCCGCGTTTGGCAGTTGCTACGAAGCCTTTGTCGGGGAGTTCGCTTTGCACACCGCACGTCATTCGCTTGAGGGTCCACGCATCCTGTGGTTTATCCCGCTGCTGCTTAGGCTGGCGTGTGCCGCCTGCGCGCAATCCCCGGACACCGGCGGACTCGAAGGCACCGTGCTTGATCCTGTGGGCCAGACTGTACCCGGCGCGACGCTTGCCCTGGAGAACCCTGCGAACGGCAGCACACTGACACGAGTCTCGGATCCGTCGGGCCATTTTCGCTACCCGGCGCTGAGCCCGGCCACCTATCTCATCCGGGTCTCTGCGCCCAACCTTGCACCGCTCGAAGCACATGCACTTGTTGAGATCGGCTCGATCACTGCTCTCCACGTGACGCTGAATCTCCCCACAGACCGTCAGTCAGTCCAGGTCACAGATGCCTCACCGGTTGTTGATACGAGTACGCCGGTGATCTCAACCACGCTCGACCGCGAAGCCGTGGACGGTCTGCCCTCGAGCAGCCGCCGCTGGTCAGATTTCGCGCTGCTCACTCCGGGTGTCACCCCGGACACCGCCGCCGACGGTCTGCTTAGTTTCCGCGGAGTGGGTGCCCTGCTCAACAACAACACCGTCGACGGAGCGGACGACAACCAGGCTTTCTTCTCGGAAGAACGCGGCCGCACTCTGGTCAGCTACTCGACCAGCCAGGCGTCTGTCGACGAGTTTCAGGTCAACACCTCGAACTACTCCGCCGAGTATGGTCGCGCCGCCGGAGGTGTCGTGAACACCGTCACCCGCAGCGGCACCAATGATCTACACGGGCAGATCTTCTTCTACACCCGCAACAGCGCCTGGGGCGCCAGCAACCCCTTTACCACGCTCACGACCAAGGACGCAGCAGGCGACTACATCACCAACAACATCCGTACCGTCGACACAGTGGACCAGGCGGGCTTCGCTCTCGGCGGTCCTCTGCGCCGGGACAAGCTCTTCGCCTTCCTGACCTACGATCGCTACAACCGGGACTTCCCTGGGATCGCCCGCGCGTACACGCCGGCGAAGTTTTACGCACAACCAACAGCGCAGAGCATCGCGACCCTCTCCGGCCGTCTCGCTGTCTCTCCTGCGCAGGCGCTCGCGACCTATAACCAGGTCGTCTCCGGTCTTACGACTCTGCTTGGGACGGTCCCGCGCAGCGCCACGCAGAACATCTTCTTCCCCAAGATCGACTGGCAGGCATCCGAGCGCAGCCATTTCACCTTCCAGTACAACTACCTGCGCTGGAACGCACCGAACGGTGTACAGACCACCCCGGCCGCTTCCTACGGACTAGCCAGCTTTGGCAACAGTCTCGTCAGCACGGATACTGCCGTGGCCCGCTGGGCGTACTTCCTGAATGCCAACCTGCTTAGCGAGATGCACATCCAGTACAGCCGCGACCTCGAGAGCCAACTCAGTGATCCGCCGGCGCCCTTTGAACAGCCGCTTTCGCAGAACATCTACGGGCGCGCGCCCGGCGTTTCTGTGGCTGGGTCCAGCTACGGCTTTCAATTTGGAAAGCCGGCGGTGCTCGACCGGGCGGCGTATCCGGACGAGCAGCGGGATGAGTTCGTCGACTCGCTCACCTGGGTCCACGGCGCTCACACCTTCAAAGCAGGCTGGGAGTACAACTACGTCAACGACTACAGCGACTCTCTTTACGACGCTAATGGTACGTATACCTACTCGAGCGTCATCAATTTCGTCGCGGACTACATTTCTCCCAATCACTGTGACAATTCTGCGACCGGCGTCGGCGTGCTCCCTTGCTACACCAGCTACCAGCAGGGTATCGGACCGACCAGCTACCAGTTCCAGTCCGCGGACTATGCCGCTTTCCTGTCAGACGAGTGGAAGCCATTCCCACGACTGACGCTGTCGCTCGGCGTTCGATACGAGTACGAACAGCTGCCGAACACGAATCGCGCCCTCGTCAACCCGGACATTCCCGGAACCGCCTCGCTGCCCCACGACAAAAACAACTTCGGCCCGCGCCTCGGTCTCGCCTGGGATGTGACCGGCTCCGGGCACACCGTGCTCCGGCTCGGCTACGGTATCTACTATGGCCGCATCATCAACTCGACCGCATTTACCGCGCTCACGGCGACCGGGGTTCCAAACGCGCAGCGGACTTACTACTACAAGCCGCTCGACACCGGCGCTCCGCCGTTTCCATTTGTCTTTTCAAGCACGCCCTACATTACGGTTGCGCCCAGCGCGGACTACTTTGATCCTCGCTTCCAGAACCCGCAGATCCACCAGACCGAATTTTCGCTCGAGCAGCAGCTCTACGGGCACACGGCTCTCACAGTGGCTTATATGGGAAGCTACGGGCGCGAGCTACCCAGCTTCATCGACAGCAACATCAATCTCTCTGCCGTCAGCACGATCACCTACGAGGTCGTGGACCCGCTGAAGCAGGGTCCACTGAGCGGCCTCTACACGAGCAAGTTCTTCACCAGCCGGCTGAATCCAAATTACCAGCAGGTTACCCGCATCTTTTCTGAAACTAATTCGAAGTACCAGGCCGCGGTCGTAAAGATCGATCACGGCGCCAGCCGCCTCCTTGACCTGCACGCCAGCTATACCTATTCACACGCAGCGGACTACAACCAGAACGCCACCGCGTTTGCGGACACCAACGACGTCTACGATCCGACCGACCTGCGGCTCGAGTACGGGAACTCGAATTATGACATTCGCAACCGTTTAACCGGCGGCTTCGTGCTGCACGGCGACTGGCATGCGCGCGGCGCCGGTCGCTTCCTGCTCAACGGCTACTCGCTCGCCTCCAGCGCGGAGCTGCGTACGGGTCTGCCATACTCGATGCACACTAACGGATCGATCCCCGCGCTCCAGTACATCGACGACGTTCGCCGGCAGAACACTCTTTCCGGCCTGGGAGCCAGCCTGAACGGCTCCGGCGGAGACAACAGGGTCCCCTTCCTGGGGCGAAACTCGTACCACTATCCGGCCGTCTCGAACACCGACCTGCGCCTCACCAAGCGCACGCCTATCAACGAGCGTGTGAGCGTCGAAGTGCTCGCGGAAACCTTCAACCTGCTCAATCACCAGAACGTCACCAGCCTCGATACGACCGGCTACATCATCTCGAACTCGTCGTCGCTCGCCGGCCTGCCCAGGCTCACCTGGCAGAGCGGCGTCAACAGCCTGGGCGTTGTCACCGGCAGCGAGTTTGGCACTGTCACCAATGCAAACAACACCAGCCTCTATCGTCAGCGCCAGATCCAGCTCTCCGTCCGGCTGCACTTCTGATCCCGATAGAATAAGAGGAATGCTTTACTCGGAAGATTACGACGTGGTGGTCGTGGGCGCCGGGCATGCCGGCTGTGAAGCGGCAGTCGCTGCGGCGCGCATGGGTCTGCGCACGGCACTGTTCACACTCAACCTCGACCTGATTGCACAGATGTCCTGTAACCCTGCCATCGGCGGCGTTGCCAAGGGCCACCTCGTTCGTGAGATCGATGCACTCGGTGGCATCATGGGCGAGGTCGCCGACTCTGTTGGCATCCAGTTCCGCCTTCTCAACAGCTCGCGCGGTCCCGCCGTCTGGAGCCCGCGCGCCCAGTGCGATAAAGCCAAATACCGCATCGCCATGCGCCGCCTGCTCGAGAACCAGCCAAACCTGCACATCAAGCAGGCCGAAGTCGTGGACGTGGTGTTCTCGGCGCCGCAGTTGATCCCCGCCGCCAGTATCGAGAGCGCCGTCATCCTGAGCGAAAGCAGAGGACCTGCGGTTAGCACTGCCTTCACGCGGCAGGCGTCGCCAGCTACGCCCCAGGCGGTCACCGGCCTCAAGCTGCGGGACGGCCGCATCATTCACGCGCGGGCCACCATCATCACCACAGGAACATTCCTTAATGGTCTCATCCACTGCGGAGAGGAAAACTACTCCGCGGGACGCTCCGGTGAGCCTGCTTCGCAGCTCCTTGGGGAGAGCCTCAAGCGCCTGGGGCTACGCAACTGCCGTCTCAAGACCGGAACGCCCCCGCGCCTCGACGGCCGTACTATCGACTGGTCGCGCTTTGAAGAGCAGCCCGGTGACGCCGACCCGACCCTCTTCTCCGCTCGCACCCGGAGCCTGCCACTGCGCCAGGTATCCTGCCACATCGCTCACACCACGCTGGAAACGCTCGAGATCATCCGCGACAACGTGCATCGCTCGCCTATGTACTCGGGCGCGATCACCGCTATCGGCCCGCGCTATTGCCCCTCGATCGAGGACAAAGTCGTCCGCTTCCCGGACAAGACCTCGCACCAGTTCTTCCTCGAGCCTGAGGGCCTCGACACCCACGAGGTCTACGTCAACGGCATGTCCACTTCGCTGCCGATGGAGGTTCAGGCGGCCATTGTCCGCTCGATCCCTGGACTCGAGCACGCCGAGATGCTCCGCCCCGGCTACGCCATCGAGTACGACGCGATCGACCCCACTGAGCTCGACCGCACGCTCCGCGTCAAGAAATTCACCGGCCTCTATCTTGCGGGCCAGATCAACGGGACCTCCGGCTATGAGGAAGCCGCCTGCCAGGGCCTGATGGCAGGCATCAACGCAGCGTTGTACGCTCGCTCGATGGCCGCGCTTTCCCCTCACAAAGAAGCAATCGACACCGAAAAAACAAATGTCATCCTGAGCGAAAGCGAAGGACCTGCGGTCGATCCCGGCTCCGTTCAGGATTCTCCAAAGCTCGCGTTAGAGGCATCTGAGCCGAAGGTGTTCACCCTCGACCGCACGGAAGCCTACATCGGCATCCTGATCGACGACCTCATCTCTAAAGGCACCAACGAGCCCTATCGGATGTTCACCTCGCGGGCCGAGTTCCGTCTCCACCTGCGTATCGACAACGCCGACCGCCGCCTGACGCCCTACGGCCGCCGCCTTGGCCTCATCTCCGACGAAGCCTGGCGAGACTACGAGGCGAAGCAGGTCCGCGCCGTCTCTCTCGATAAGTTCCTGCACACGCGCAAGCCTGATGCTGCCCGCTGGGCTGAACATCTCGGCACCCTGCAGAAGCCAGGCAGCGACCCGGCGCCCCCACATCTCGATCTTGAGAGGGGGAGTCAACAACCGTCCGCGCTTAGCGCCAGCGGGCTGACCGCGACCAGCACCCTGGGCCTTACCTACGCGCAGCTCCTCAAGCGGCCCGAGCTCACCATCGAGACCTTCTGGCCGCTTCTATCGTCGGAGCTCGCCGAGACCGGCGACCCGACTTATACTCCGTGGCTCCAGGCAGCCAGGCACCGGGCTCAGAGCCGCAATGAATTGAAGTCGGTAGAAACCGAGATCAAGTACGCCGGCTATCTTGTCCAGCAGAAAAGGTCGATCGAGAAGCTGCGCGGCGCCGAAGCCCGAGCCATCCCCTCCGACTTTGAGTACAAGGGCCTCTCCGGCCTCTCCCGCGAAATGCAGGAAACCCTTTCCCGTGTGCGCCCGTCGACGCTCGGCCAGGCCAGCCGCATCCCTGGCGTGACCCCGGCCGCGCTCACCCTGATCAACGTTCACGTAGAGCTGCGGGCGCGGTCCGCCTTAAGCTAGCCCAGCAGCGACTCGCATGTAGAGATCGCCGTGTCCACGTAGCCCGCGATCTCGCCCGCCGTCTTGATCCCGGCGGCCACCTTCCCGAGCTCCTTCTTGAGCGTTTTCAGCTGCGCCAGCGCAGGATCCAGGGCCTGCTCCTGCGCCGCGATGTCAACCGTGCTCCGGCTGAAAACGCCTTCCTCGAGATCATCGAGCTGGTCCTCCAGAGCGCTTATCTGCGGACGCAGCGCCTCGCGCGCTGCAATCGAGGTGGATGGGTCTGCGCTGGCCGCCCGCAACGACCTGAGCAGCGCCTCAAGACTCTTTTGGTGCGCCTGCTCCTCCGGCGTAAGCTCCGGCCCCATGATCTACCTCCCTCCTCCGCCGGCTTTGCTAGTGGTTTGCCCCGCCGCTTTGTTCATGGTGCTTTCCATGTTCCCCAGCTGCTCGCCCTCGGCAGTCAGCTCCGCCAGCAGCGCCCGAAAGCCCGGCGCCCGCTTCTGCCGCGCACTCTTCACCAATGCGGTATGCGTCGTTTCGAAGGCCAGGAGCGCCCTATCAGCTTGGACCAGCACCGCGTCTGAGGCAGCCTGCTCCGTCACCAGCGAGTAGAGCGCGTCCACCGCCTGGTACTTTTCCGGGTAGCGGTAATCCTGCGGATGGTCCCGGATCGCCGCATCCTCGGCGCTCTCTATCCCCTCGTAGTCGGTGCGCAGCACGAACCGCAGGCCACCCGTCTCGGGATCGCCGATGTCGCGGCGCAGCAGGTCGCAGAGGGTGCGCACCGGCGCCTCGGCGCTTTCGAGGATGCCGGGCAGCGCCTTCGCCCGCTTGCGCTCGATCAGCAATCGACCGATCACGTCGACCGCCCGGGTCGCGTCGTCCGCACTCACGCTCGCAACCCCGCTGAGGATCGGGTTCGTGGTCGTGGATGTGGTCGTGGTCGAGGCCGTAGGGCTGGTCGCGGTTCCTGTGGCCGACGCACTGGGCGTCGCTGCGGCTGCGGTTACCAGCGCGTGCAGATTGTTCTTCGCAACCGTAGTCAGCGCCCTGGCGGCGTCCTTGCTGGGCGCGTCGACATCCGAGATCGGCTTGCCCCCGCTCTCGTCCCCGAGCGCCACCACGTACTTCTGCAGCAGGTCGATCACCGCCGTGCGCGCCTTCAAGTCCCGCTCCGACCCAAACCGCGCCTCGAGCTTCACCTTGTCAAACGCGGTCGAGTCGTAGGAGGCAATCGCCTCCTCGCGCTTCCGCCGCGCATGCGTAGCCTCGACGAGCGTGTACACCCCGCGAGCCTGGACCAGTGCCGGGGCTGCTTTTACGGAAAAGTCTTCAGTGCGCTTGGCGATGGTGCCGTAGCAGCCGGTGAGTGGAGCAACCATCCACACCCCTGCCAGAACAGCCGCTGCTCGAATCAGCAATGTCTGCATGGCCAGCAAAGTACGCCGAAGTGCGCGCCGTGTAAACCAGAGTCGAGGATGTTAGAAGGACGCTTCTACGCCCCGGTTCGCGGTACCATCGGGCTGCCAAGATAGTATTCAAGTCTAACTGCGTCGGCGTGGACGGGTGGATTCGACTGCCGGCTGATAGCTCTTTAGACTTGCGTCACTGGTGAGTATTTCAACCTCCCATCCTGCTCGCGCGTAGTAATCGGCTACGTTCTTTATCGTCGCATCGCCTATGCTAAAGCCACTCTTGGCCAGCTCTGGCCATTCTGTTGAAAGTCCCCGCAAGTTATCAGAATTCCAAAGCTCTACCTGCTCGGTGAATGCTGCCCAGGGGGACTTAGCATCCGCTGCGGCCCTTATGTGGGTGCACAGGCGTTCGGCAGTTGGGTGTCGTTCAGATTGCGCCTGCGCTATATGGTTCCCTGTTTCAATCAAAGTGGCTAATGGTAACACAAGAGTGCTCCCCCTCTTGATCTCTTGTTCGATGTAGGATTTTGCGCGACCGTGATTCCAGAGGTTCTTTCCGGATCCTGCTGTGTCCTTGCCGGCCACTTGGATAAAGCAACAAAGAATCGAGGTGTCGATCACCACGATTCTTCTAGGCATGTGCGACCTGAATCTGTTGCGAGGGCTCTGTATCGGCGGCAGATAGAGATTGCTCTATGAGTCCTTTGCTCGAAAGACGCCCAACAAGCCCTTGCGCTAGAAGCTTAGGCAGTTCGGCAATGTCCTCAAGCAGCGTAAGGGAGCTACTTCCATCTAGGGAGTTACGATGTGCGACGGTGATGTATGGAACCATCTCTGTTCCCATGGCGTCCAGCAATGCAGGATTGTGCGTGGTCACCAAGACGTCGAGCTTTCGTTGACCCCCTACTTCCCTCAACATTCTTAGCAGAAGACGCGCTCTTGATGGATGAAGCCCGTTGTCGACCTCTTCTATTACTAACAGGCTATGTTCCGGTCTAGTAAGTAAAGCAACTAAGATAGCTAGCAGGCGCAGAGTACCATCAGACATGCCGCGCGCGTCGATAGTGGGAGGATCCTTTTCTGTTTTCGTCCAATGCTCTTCTGAATAGAGCATCGCGTCCGTCCTAAACTTTCCAACAGCCTCTGCATATACCCTGTTAATATCTCTTTCCGGCAGTTGACGAGCATATTCAGTCAAGGTCTTCTCAATGTCGCCTCGCCGAGTTTCTGGGAGTGCCGCGATAACTCCGGCTATGTTTTTGGCATCCGATTCGAGCCTGTCTGACAAGGAGGAGTAGTTCCTCATATGCGAAGGAATCGGATCGAGGACAAAAATCTCCTTTAGTGATCCCAGGACCTCAGCTAGACCTTCCTGAATCTCTTGGCGAAGCTTCAAGCCGCTAAGCTGAGACAGCACGGCTTGCGAGCGCCCAAGCTGCCTCGGTGAACCACGCTTCTCGTTGTAGAGCCTAGCAACAATGTTCGGAGCTTCTTCGCCGCAAGGGTCTGTCCAAAAGAGCTTTACGTTGCCAGCTTTGGCGCCTCGCAACTTCTTATTGGTCGGCCTGTATTTGATTCGGTAAAGTTGCTCCGCCTCAACATCGCAGCTTTTCCCAACGACTCTGCACTCGAGCCGATATTCAAAATCGGTTATTTCGTCAGAGCGGAAGGTAGCCTTGAATGCGAACGTTGATCCAGGACGCCTCGGAGCCCAATCGACTCCTCCTCTTAGCGGGGACTGGGCTCCGTCCCCTTGAAGAGCGCTGTTTATAGGGGACCCATTCGCCAATCGATTTAGAAAGACTAACGCGTCTAGCGCATTGGACTTCCCGCTTGAATTCGTGCCAATCAGAACGGAGAGGGGGTCAATATGAAGAATTGCGGTCTTGTAGCTCTTCCAGTCCTCTAGCTCTAATTTGGTAATCATCCGCATCCCCCAAGGAACCCGCCCGGCATGGCTAGAAGTTGCTTTGATTGTAGGGCCTTGGAGTCTCTCAATACTCCCCGCCCCCGAACGCCAGATTCTCAAATCGAGTGCACTTGCTCAGATACGCCAGATGCACTGACCCCGTCGGCCCGTTCCTCTGCTTGGCGATAATAATCTCCGCCTTGCCCTCAGTTTCCGGATCAGGCTGGCCGTTTTCGTCCTTGTTGTAGTACGACTCGCGATGAATAAATGCCACCACATCAGCATCCTGCTCGATCGAGCCGGACTCGCGCAGGTCCGACAGCATCGGCTTCTTGTCGC
>CAXUND010000086.1:0-6473 GCA_964252445.1 uncultured Acidobacteriaceae bacterium
TGCCCGCGGGAGCGGTGAGGGTCTTGCCGTCTACGGTAAAGGTTACGTCAGCCATTATCTTTTCCTGTGTTGCTTGGAGGGAATGCTATGGGTGCCTTTAGGCGGAAACGCGAACATCGACTTCTTCAGCGGAAGACGTGGGTTCAGGGACAGGATCGCCGTGCTCCCGCAACGCCTTGATGTGAAGGCTAATTCCTTCTCGAATGAGCTGTTTGGTTTCATCGAGAGTCTTTGCCACCACGCCGAGACCAGGAAGATCAGGGACATAGGCACCAAACCCCGTCGAAGAACGTTCATAGATCACGGTATACCGCATCGTTCTTACCTCCCCTTGATCCCGGCCTGCTTCAACATGCTGTTGAGCGTACCTTTCGGAATATCGTCGTTTGGATGTCCCGCCACCGTAACCAGTCCGGACTTGCTGGGATGTTCAAAGTGCTTGTGGCTGCCGACCGTCCTCAAATGGAGCCAGCCATCATCCCGGATGAGGCGGAGAAAGTCGCGAACCTTCACCCGACCTCCTCCAGTCTAATGCGCGGCTAATTGCACCAATCCATGCGACGGCGGCTGGGTCAGCACCAGCCCCGGCGTGGGCGGGTTCTCCGCCAGGAATGCTTCAAACTCATGCCGGAATTTTTTGATGAACCCGATGGTCGGCATCGCCGCCGCGTCGCCGAGCGGGCAAAAGGTCCGGCCCATCATGTTCTCGGCGAGGTAAAGAATGTTGTCGAGGTCCTTTGAAACGCCGTTCCCTTCGTACACGCGGGAGATGGTCTTTCTGAGCCAGTCCGTGCCCTCGCGGCAGGGAATACACCAGCCGCAGCTTTCGTGCTGGTAAAACTTGATGGTCCGGAGCGCGAACTCGACCATCGAGACAGTCTCGTCGAGCACCACCACTCCGGCTGATCCCAGCATGGTGCCCGCCTTTGCCAGCTGGTCGAAGTCGAGGCCCACGTCGATCTCGTCCGCCGTCAGCACGGGCGTCGAAGAGCCTCCGGGAACCACCGCTTTCAGCTTCTTGCCGCCCAGCACGCCGCCCGCCACCTCGTAAATCGCCTTGCGCAAGGAGTAGCCCATGGGCAGCTCGTAGACGCCCGGCTTCTCGACATGACCGGAGATGCCAAACAGCCGCGTGCCGCCATTGCGCTCGGTGCCGATCGCCGCATAGGCAGCGCCGCCCAGGCGCAGAACGTGGGGCACGCTGGCAATGGTCTCGACATTGTTGATCACCGTCGGCCCGCCGTAGAGGCCGACCACCGCTGGAAACGGCGGACGGATGCGCGGCACGCCGCGCTTGCCTTCGAGCGATTCCATCAGCGCGGATTCCTCGCCGACCTCGTAGGCGCCGGCGCCGGTCTGGGTGATGCAGTCGAAGTCCAGCCCCTCGATGCCGAAGATGTTCTTGCCCAGGAAGCCCTTGGCGTAGGCATCGGCGATGCACTTGTCCATGATGTCGAGCAGGTAGCGGTACTCGCCGCGCATGTAGATAAAGCCCATCTTCGCGCCGACCGCGAGTCCGGCGATGATGGTGCCTTCGATGACCGAGTGCGGATCGTACTGGCAGATGGGGCGATCTTTGCAGGTCGCCGGCTCGGACTCGTCGCCATTGATGAGGATGTACTTCGGCTTGTCGGAAGTCTTGGGCACAAAGGACCACTTCAGGCCGGTAGGGAAGCCGGCTCCACCACGCCCGCGCAGGTTTGAGGTCTTCATCTCGGAGATGATCCAGGCCGGCCCCTCCGCGCCCATCTCGGCCGCGCGCCGCGCCTGGGCGTAGCCTTCGAGCTCGATATAGGTGTCGATATTCTCGGCCCCCTTGCCGAACCGCATCGAAATTACCTTGACTTCATCGGGGTGCGAGACGAGATACATGGTGCCTCCGTTGGTGCGAGTTACTGCTTCGTTCGATAGCTGTTCAGGACAGCGTCCATTTTTTCGGGTGTCAGATTTTCGTGGTAGTCGTAGTCGACCTGGATGGCCGGCGCCCAGCAGCAGGCGCCGATGCATTCGACTTCTTCGACCGAAAACATCTTGTCCGCGGAGACACCCTTATTCTCGGTGATGCCGAGCGTTTCGCGGCAGTGGTTGAGGATGTCGTAGCCGCCGCGCAGCATGCAGGAAATGTTGGTGCAGACCTGGATGTGAAATTTCCCCAGCGGTTTGGTCCGCAGCAGCGAGTAGTAGGAGAGCACGTTGCGAACATCCAGCTGGGTAACGCCGACGCGCTCGGCGGCCTCGGCGATCACCGCTTCCGAGACGTAGCCTATTTCGTCCTGCGCATACATGAGCATCGGGATCAGCGCCGAGCGCTTGACCGGGTAGAGCGTCACCAGGCGGTCCAGCCGCGCGGCGAGTGCCGGGGAGAAGATAGTGGTTTGCGTGCTCATCGCTTGTCCTCGTTGTCATCTTTGTCTTCAGCGGGATCAGATGGCTCAAGAATCATGGTGGTGAGCGCCTCGGCCACCTGCTCCATCTCGACCTTATCCGCGATGCCGGTCCATTCCATGCGGCTGTCAACGCAGAGCCGGAAGATGCCGTCGCCGAGCATCGCCTCCGGGTCGGGCGAGCCTTCATAGAGAGCCCAGTAGCCATTGCCGTCGGCCAAATTGGCTTCAAGCACCAGGTATCGCGCAGGTGTGACGACTACCACTTCACCGGCCTCCCCGTTCGGGGAGACTGTGACCTGGGCGCGCGGCTGGGTTTCGGGAGCATACGCCTCCGCGCCCGCTACATAGGAGCGGAGGAGCGAAATGAACGAGGTCCAGAGCTCCGGCAGAACGCGAGCGTCTGCGACGGGTCCGGTCCCCAGGCCCGCGTCAGTCATCAACGGTCGATCTCGCCAAGCACGATGTCAATCGAACCGATGATCGCCACCACGTCGGCCAGCAGCCGGCCCTTGCACATGGTGTCAAGCGCCTGAAGCGTGGCAAACGAAGGATTGCGCATATGCACGCGGTAGGGCTTCGCGGTGCCGTCGGAGACGACATAGTAGGCCATCAATCCACGCGGCGACTCGATTGCCTGGAAGACCTCGCCCGCCGGCACCGGGAACCCTTCGGTGACGATCTTGAAGTGGTAGATGAGTGACTCCATCTGGGTCTTCATCTGCTCGCGGTCGGGAAGAATGATCTTCGGAGCGTCGGCGCGGATATCACCCTCCGGCATGCCATCGAGCGCCTGCTGCATGATCTTGATCGACTCCCGCATCTCGTCCAGCCGCACGATGTAGCGCGCCCAGACGTCGCCTCCATCCGAGACCGGTACCTTGAAGTCGAACTTCTCATACGACGAGTAGGGCATGTCGCGCCGCGCGTCCCAATCGACGCCGGAGGCGCGCAGTGGGGGCCCGGAGACGCCGAAGGCAATCGCATCGTCAGGGCTGAGGTAGCCCACCCCCTTCAGCCGGTCGACCCAGATAGGGTTGCCGGTCAGCAGGTTCTGGTACTCGTCGACGCGGGCCGGCATGTCCTTGAGGAAGCGCTGGATCCAGGCGAAGAGATCAATCGGTGGCTCGAGCGCCAGTCCGCCCACGCGAAAGTAGGAGGTCATCATCCGCTGGCCGGAAACATGCTCAAAGATACGCAGGATCTCCTCCCGTTCCCTGAACGTGTAGAGGAAGACGGTCAGCGCGCCGATATCCATGGCGTGCGTTCCCAGCCACACCAGGTGCGACTGGATCCGGGTGAGCTCATTAAGCAGGACCCGGATCCACTGCGCGCGCGCCGGAATCTCGAGCTGCAGCAGCTTCTCAACGGCGAGCGTGTAGCAGAGATTGTTCGACATCGGCGAGAGATAGTCGATGCGGTCGGTCAGCGGCACTACCTGCTGGTAGAACTTGGCTTCGCAGGTCTTCTCGATGCCGGTGTGCAGGTAGCCGATATCCGGCACGACGCGCAGAACGGTCTCGCCGTCGATCTCGACGACCAGCCGCAATACCCCGTGGGTGGAGGGGTGCTGCGGGCCCATGTTGAGGATCATGGTCCGGTCTTTGGTCGGGTCCTCGGGGCGCGGCTGGATCAGCGTGCTGGTCTGGACGAATTCAGTCATTAGCGATACCCCTCGACCGGAAAATCCTTGCGCAGCGGGTGACCCTCAAACTCGTCCGGCATCATGATGCGGCGGAGATTGGGATGACCGTGGAAGCGGATGCCGAAGAGGTCAAAGACTTCGCGCTCGTAGAAGTCAGCCGACGGCCAGATCGGTGTAATCGAATCGATCGAGCTGTCGATTGAAAAGACAAAGGCGCGCAGCCGCAGGCGCTCCTTGAGCTTGTGCGACACGATGTGATAGCTCACCTGGAATCGTGGCTCGGCTGGCAGCCAGTCGACAGCGGTCACGTCTTCAAGGTAGTTGTAGCCGAACGCCTTTACTGCCTCAGCAGCCTTGCGGATGTTCTCTGGAGCCACGGTCAGCGTCAGCTCGCCGCGGTCGAACTTGGCATCTTCAATCAGCTCGTGGCCAAGCGCTTCAATGGCGGCGTGGTCCGGCATGGCCTCAAGCACAGAGGTCTTATCAGGGTAGTCGGTGGGCGGGGTGATCTGTGGCATTAGAGATCCGCCTTGTCAGAAGACCAGTCGAGGATGCCCTTCTTCCAGATGTAGAAGAGTCCAACCATCACGAAGCCGAGATAGACGATGATCTCCCAGAAGCCGAACATGCGCGAGCCGGTGATCGACGGCAGGCGTCGATAGATCACCGCCCATGGCAGCATGAAGACCGCTTCCACATCAAAGAGAATGAACAGCATGGCAACCATATAGAAGCGGACGGAAAAGCGTCCGCGGGCGTCGCCCTCGGCCGGGATGCCGCACTCGTAGGCTTCAAGCTTGGCCTTGGATTGCTTGTGCTTGCCCAGGAACCAGGATCCCGCGGCCATGCTGCAGCCCATGCCGACAGCGATCAGGATCTGAATCAGCAACGGGAGATAGTTCCAGAAGTACTGCTGTGTCTGCATGGAGCGCTCACCCTCGGCGGAAACTATCCTTGAATCTAAGAGGATGCGTCTGGTGCGTCAAGGACGTGCGTCCGGGTGGCTGTGAGGGGACGAAAGCGGAATGCGCCGAGCGGTCGAATCTCGCAAAGGGCGTTTGTGGCGAGAGTGCCTGGTTGTCCTGTTTAGGGAAGGGTGCGAGGGTCGGTTTCAAAGTGGGACGACGGACCAGATCACCCTGTAGAACGATAGCGGAGCAAACCTCCCGGGCCGTTAGAGTCAGTGGCAGAGAGGTCCAGCGATGAACTTACAAACGACTCCCAATCCCATGTTTCCGGCAGGTCTGCCAGACCGGATGCCCGGACTGCTTCCTCCCTATGCACCGTCGACCAAGAAGAAGGTCTCCGGCGGTCCGGAGCAGCATGAATCACTCAACATCTCCAACTCTGAGCTGGCAGAGGATTCCGGGCTGGGAGCGATGACCGGCCTGGGCGTGGCTATGGTCTTCAACGCCGGCCTGGCGCTTGCCGGTCTGGTCGGCTGGGAAATCTGGTTGATGCTGCACTAAGAGTGTCTCAGCAGTTCACTCCAAGCGCCTCCAGAAACACCTGCTTGATGGCACGCGCGCAGTTCTCGACGGAGAAACGCTTCTCAAAGCAGGCGTCGGTCCGATCGACCATCGCCTGCCTTTCCATCTGGTCCAGCCGCAGCCAGTCCTGCAGCAGCCGCCGGGTCCCGTCCACGGTATCGTCCTCGACAAAGCCCACCCGGTCTTCGGTGACGTAGTGCCAGATGTTGATCTTGTTTGAGATGAGCACCGGTTTGCGGCAGGCAATCGCCTCCGCGATGGCGATGCCGAAGTTCTCCTGGTGGGAGGGCAGGATGAACGCTTCGGATGCGTGAAACGCTCCCCACTTCAGGTCACCCTCAAGCATTCCCGGCCAGTGCACGCGATCGGCAACCCCCAGGCGCCGCGCCGCGTCCACCAGCGAAGATTGCATGCCGGTCTGGTCCGGGCCGGCGATCACCAGATCGAGGTCCGGACACCCTGCAGCCACGGACGCAAAGGCCTCGATCAACAGGTCGCAGCCCTTTTTCACGTGGATGCGCCCCAGGAAGAGCAGCAATCGCCGGCCTTGCGCGGCAGGGTATCGGGCCAGAAACGCTTCGCGCTGCTTTTCCGGGTCACCGCCCGGGCGCATGGTCCCGAGCGGCACCACCGCGCTCGACCACCGGTTCGGGCGAAAGCTTGTCGGCGCCAGCTCCGCCTCGATCTCAGTGGTAAACAGCACCCGGTGCGCATCCCGCAGGACCGCGTATTGCGCGATCAGCCAGTAGGCATATTTCTTCAGATACTTGAGTGGATAGGTCTTTTGGAACCAGGGGTCCAGCATGCCGTGAGTGAAGACAGCGTACGGCTTGCCGGCGGTCCGAGCTGCACGGCGAACAGCCGGGCCGTTATATTGCCAAAGCCCCTCGACGACCACCCCGTCGAACTCGTGTATGTGGGCGGCCAGCCACGCGTCAATCCGTGGATTGCGAC
>CAXUND010000086.1:6499-14116 GCA_964252445.1 uncultured Acidobacteriaceae bacterium
AGGTTTCCGGCCCCACCGCGTGCACCTGGAACGGGTAGCTTGCAAGATAGGAAGCGCCGGCGGCATCCTGCGAAAGCACCTCGAGCTGCATGCCTACCCGCGCATAGCCGGCTGCCAGCAGACGCAGATTCTCCGGGGGGCCGCCGTGGGCCGGGGATAGTCCCGCGATAACGTGGAGCAGGCGTAGCCGCCGGTCAGTTACGGGTGCCTGAGTCTTCGGGTGCAGAGCAGGCGTGATCTTCGCAGCGTTCATTCCTGATGATCGGATCCCAGCAGGCGCCGGCTGTGGCGTGCGATCTGAAGGTCTTCCTGGGCAGGCAGAACCCGAACCGCGACCTTGCTGCCGGATGTCGATAGCAGAGCCGCGTGGGCTCCATTTGCTTCAGGATCAAGAGTCACACCCAGCCAGGCTAATCGCTCGACCACCTGGGCGCGAAGATGCGCGCTGTGTTCGCCGATGCCGCCGGTAAACACGAGTAGATCGAGACCTCCGAGAGAGACAGACAGGGCAGCGATAGCCTTGGCCACAGCCACGGCAAAGATCTCGAGCGCAAGCGCGGCCGGCCCGGCGCCCACCTGCTCCAGCTTCTGCATGTCGCTCAGACCGTCGGAGATGGCCTTCAGTCCACCGTCCTTGTTGACCAGGTGCTCGAGCTCGTCGGTTGAGAGCCCGGCAGTGCGCGCCAGGTAAATCAGCACTCCCGGGTCGATGTCGCCGGTGCGCGTTGCCATGGGGATGCCGCCTGTGGGCGTGAGCCCCATGGTGGTATCGATCGACTCTCCATTGAGAATGGCTGCGAGCGAGGAGCCTGAGCCCAGATGGGCGACGATCAGCCGCGGCGGGATCTCGCCCTCGACTCGCAGCTGGTAGACGATCGATTCGTAGGAGAGCCCATGAAATCCATAGCGCCGCACTCCTGCTTCCGTGTACTTCGCCGGGATGGGGAGACGCCACGCCTGCTCCGGGAGGGTCTGGTGGAAGGCAGTGTCAAAGCAGGCGAACTGCGGGACGCCAGGGTAGAGCTTCTCCGTCTGCCGGATCAGCTCGAGTGAACCAGGGATATGAAGAGGCGCGAAGTGGACCGCCTCCTCCAGCGTCTTCAGGACTTGGGGCGTGATCTTCTGGTGTGTTGTGAGGTGCACGCCACCGTGGACGATGCGGTGGCCAACGGCGATCGGAGGCCCGCCATGCTCGGATGCCAGGTGCTCGGCGATGGCGGCCAGCGCCTCCGACTGGGATTTGTAGTCGTGGGCGCTTTCGGAGCCGGGAAGGGGATGACCGTCGCCATCGGTGATTGAAAGCTTGCTCTCTGCCTGCCCAATGCCGGTGGCACTTGCAAGCAGCAGCGGCCGCTCATCTCCCTCACAAGTGGCGGACGAGACGAACTCACCCACCTTGAGGGAGGACGAACCGCTGTTGATGACCAGGATCGACTCGCCGTGTGGTTGCACGGGGCTCATCATACTCGAGCAGAGTGACTGGGAGAATGAGAGCGCCCGCGCACTTCCTGGTCGCCGCATCACCCAGGATTGACGCAGCCCGAGCACTCTGCTCAAGGCGGTGGCCCTCAGATCAACCCCTGCTTCAGGAAAAGGCAACTAAATCATACTTGCGCAAGGATTTGACCGCACAAGTGAGTCTGCAGTTCTTGAGGCAATGCTAAATCGCGGCGGCGGGGACCTGACACTTGACGAGCGCCTGCAGGACAAAACAACAGACCGATGGTAAGTGCAGCCCGCGGCAAACATCCAAGCCGAACGGTTAGGCAGCTATCCGCTTCTCCGGAATGAGAGCGCGTTTAGCAATCTTGGAAAAGTACCCGCAATTGTAAGGCCCTTACACTCGACCCAGGGGATTCGAATGAACGGGAAAAGAGGCCACCAGAGCCAGTTTCATAGATTCCAGATTTGGCGGGCTAAAGACTATATTCGGGAACACCTGACAGAACCGCTAAGCCTTGAGCGCATCGCGCACGAGGCCGGCTGTTCGATCCATCACTTCGTGCGGCTCTTCGCGGCGCTTGGAGGAGAAACTCCCTTTGAGTTCGCGCGCCGTATCCGGCTCATCGCGGCATTGCAGGCGCTACAGGAGAATCATAATGGCAGCATCACCGAGATCGCAATGAGCATCGGCTACGACACCTCTGCGGCTCTCAACAAGACTTTCAGAAAACACCTGAACCTTACGCCGACTCAATTTCGCAAGCTAGGAAAAGCAGAGCAGAAAGCGGTTCTCTATGATCAGTGCCGTCCGAGATTATCAAGCGAGGAAGCTATGCAACTGACCACTGAGTTTGACTCCGTCACTCGACCAGATATCCAATTCGCTTACATCGAAAGACGCGGTCCCTTTGCTGAGGTGGCGCTGTCCTTGTGGGCTGACTTGCATCGATCGCTGTCGAGCGTCGATCCCACAACGATCCGGGAGTATCTTGGCGTGAGCGGGATTGACGAAGCGCGGTCTGGCGAAGATGCGATGATCTATCAGGCAGGTGTGGCACTTGCCTGCCAAAGTGACACTCTGCCCGCACGGCTGCGACAGAGATCGATCAAGGCAGGCAAATACGCCCGCTTCATCCTGGTCGGCCCATATGCGCAGATCGGAATGGCGTTTGACCACGTCTTCAAGAAGCTGGCAGAAAGCTCTGTGGCGTTGCGACATGAGTTCTGCATCGAGAACTATTTAAACGATCCGCGAGCGACTCCTGAGCGCGAGCTGATAACTGAGTTGCTGGTGCCGATCGAGTAGGAGTTGTGGTCGTCGCACCGCAGGTCCTTAACACCACCGCTGCCGAAGCCACAGTTCGCCTTCCTGCCAGAACTTCCGTCAGCACCTCGATCCGTTGCAGATCGCGTTCGCTCATCTGCACCCAGCCCAATCTATCGCCTCCAAACCCTGCGAACAGGGATGAGCAGCCACACTTTGGCTTTGCAGAGCTACGACATTATCGCGTTGCGCTTACACGAGAAAACAACAGAATACATGTTATCGGACATAAACCGCAATGGCACAAGGTTCCCGCAGGTTGGCTTTAGCGTGGAGCGTGATGCGTAAAGGACGGAGTGCCGCTTAACTGACGAAGTGGATTCAAACAAGGCATGCCAGCGCTTAGAACCTCAGCAAGTACGACGCCTTCAGAAAGATCTGACGCCCGTCATCGAGGTAGCGCAGGGATCGCGGCGCGGCCGTATTGTTCGGGTCGCACATCCCGTTATCGAGCCGACTGCACAAGCCGCGGTCGAGGTTCTGCAGATCGTTGTTGTAGCCGAGGTAGATGGCTGTGCCGGGATACGGCAGCCAGCTCACCAGCGCCTGGGTGCTCACCTGCTTGGTCCGCACCAGCGAAGTCTCCACAGGATTGACCAGCAGCGAATCATATTGAACGATGACGCGGGCTGAGAGGGCGCGCGTGAACTGGTAATTGATCTTGGTCCGGAGGGTCTGGTTCTCGAAGACACTGGCGCCCCCGTGCGCCGCGTGGTTGCGGTCGAGCAGATAGGTGTTGTCGATGGTCAGAGGACGCACAGGATTGACGCTGACGAGCGCCTGCAGAAACTCTTCGTGCAACAGGAATGGAATGCTGTTGGCGGGCGGGTTGTAGTTCGGATTGCCGCCGTGCGTGAAGATGATGTTGAAATTCAGCTGCGAGAATGGCGCGCCCTTGAAGAGAATGCCGCCATAGTTCTCAGTTAAGTTCAGGTTGTGCTGCAGCAGAGGATAGTTCGCAGGGATAAGCGTGTCTGAGTTCTGGCCGATCAGCGGCGCCACCACGATCTTGCGCGCGAAGGTGAAGAACGGGTCGCCGCTGGTGTAGTGGTACACGCGATTGCCCTGGTGATCAAAGGCGATGCTGTTGCTGCTCTCAAGCCCGATGCTCTGCAGGATGCTATGCGCCGGATACCACTGGTAGCTTGAGTGCGTCTGATTGCTGCGGATATCCGCGGTCTGGATGAATCCAGTCTGGCTGACGAAGCCGGTGCTGAAGTCCTCGTAGGTGTTATCCAGGATGAAGGAGCGTCCGCCGCGAGCGAGCTCCAGGTACGTTGCCGGTCCGGCAGAGTAACTTGGCGGCGCGCCGTCATCGGTCACCCCCCGGGTCGAGCTCTCGACCGCCTGGCCCAGAGCCGTCCAGTGGTTATCGAGACGAAGGGTGAAGTCAATGCCGCCGACGCGATTCCAGCCGCCGCCGAACTCTTCATCGGTATAGATCGCTCCGATATTCGAGCCGGTTCCGACATCATAGGAGACGCGTCCGATGGCAAACAGAGCATGCTTGCCGTAGAGCGGGTCCGCGGGCGCGTAGACTTCCCCCGGTTCGCGATCATCAATCGCCAGGAGGCCTACGTTCATGTTGCCCACTTTCCCGGTGGTGCGCACGCCATATTCAGGGTGAACGATATTGCGGGTGTAGAGGAGATTGATGGGAGTCGAAAAGTAGCTTGCATTCTCGAGAAAGAACGGCCGCAACTCAGGAAAATAGACGGGGTAGCGTTGATTGACGGTGAACTGCGGCTGATCGCTTTCCACCTGGCTGAAATCCGGATTGACGGTCGCGTCCACGACAATGCTGTCCTTGATGATCGCCTTAGCATCGCCGCCGGCGGTGCCTTCAAGACCGCGCGAGCTGAAGCCTGGGAAGAGCGGATTGAAGCTGTTCAGCGTGTGCTCGTTTTGTGTCAGCGCGTAGGGATTCAACTGCAGGTTTCGCGAGCGTTGCAGTCCCTCAATGCCGGTGAGGGTTCCCTCCTGCGTCAGCGTCCCGGAGACGTTCGCGGCGATGCGTGGCCAGTAGTCACGCTCGCTGTTGCGAGGCAGGCTGCGGATCAGCACCACGCCCCAGTCCTGACTGCCGACGCGGAAGCGCAGGCTGCGGTACGGGATCGAGATGACGGCAACCCAGCCCGAGCGGGTCATGCGTGCGTCTGAATCCCACACCTGGTCGTAGCTGTAATCCGAAGGATTGTTCTCCGTCCAGGCGGCATCGGCCTGCACGCCGCTGGGATTGACGCTGAACAGCACGCCGCGTCGATGGTCCTGGAACGGATCGAGCAGGACCGAGACGGTGTCGTCCTTGAGGATGTTTTCCCTTCGCGCGAGATGAGTGCGGATCGCGTCCGGGCGATGGTCGTGGCAGGCGAAGACAAAGACGATGGCAGAGGGAGTGCGTCCCAGCCAGACATCGGTCTGCTCCGTCGCCGGATTCCCATCCTCGGGCGCTCCCTGGATGAAGCCGGTAATATGTGTCAGCTGATCAGCAAGCTCCGCGCGCGGCTGCATGTTTCTAGACGCGGTGAAGTCCGAAGCTCGGATGGGCGCTCGCACCAGGGGAACCTTGGTCGAAAGCGGATGCTGCTCCTTGGGAGGATCAGTAGGCAGCGCAGACGGGTGTTCGCTGTTCTGCGCAGGCGCAGCAAGCGTGCCGAGGAGCCATACTGCGCATAGAAAAACGACGCGGAGAGCCGAGCCCGGGAGCGAACAGCCGACGGATTTTCTGCGAACAAAAGATCGAAGGTCGCTGTGGGGGCCCGGCACGTCTCTCCTAAGGGCAAGGCGCAGATCTGGCCAGCTTCGCTTCCCTCCTTCTACCTTACTCAGGCCAGCGCAAGAAAGTGTCGCGCCCGCCGCCAGGATGTGACTTTAGGCAGCCCGCAATCATTGTTCCTGCGAACTCATCGCTGAAGCACGGGTGTTCCGACAGCCGCTACACTGGAGCGGTGACCCCGCCGAGCATCCGCGATGAAGCTGAGAGACTCTACTACTCTGCCCTTGAGCACATTGCCGCGGACCGGCCCGATGCGGCGATCGCGGAGCTGCATCAGGCACTCGCACTCAATCCAACCTTCCTTGACGCTCGCCATGCACTCATCCGCGCGCTCCAGGATGCAGGCAACTTCGACGCCGGCATCGCCGTTGCCGTAGACCTGATCGCCCTCGCTCCGGAGGACGTGCTCGCCTACACCAGCCTTTCGATCCTCTACCAGCGCAAAGCCATGGTGCCCGAGGCCGAGGCGGCGGCGCTCAAGGCCAAGCTGCTCGGCTGGAAGCAGCAGCTTGCCCAGGCGAGGCAGCCGTGAGCTCTGCTGCAAACGCTCTGAGTGATGAGGCAAAGACGCTCCGCGCAATGTACTCGCAACTCGCCGGGGTCTACGGCGCGCAGCACTGGTGGCCGGCGAAGACGCCGATCGAGGTCATCGTCGGCGCTTACCTGACGCAAAACACCGCCTGGCGCAACGTGGAGCGCTCGATCGCTAATCTGGAGGGCGCGGGCGTTCTCACAGTTGAAGGCCTGCGTGCCATCAACATTGACGACCTGCGCACGCACATCCGTCCATCCGGATACATGGTGCGCAAGGCACTGGCGATCAAGGCGTTCATCGCGCTGCTCGATCGCGACTACGGCGGCTTGCTCGAGGTGCTGGCGGCTGACCCGGGGGCGCGCGCGGCCCTGCTCGCCCTGCCGGGCGTCGGCCCGGAGACAGCGGACGCGATCGTCCTCTATGCTCTCGGCCAGCCGGTGATGGTTGTCGACGAGTACCTGCGCCGGGTCACGACTCGTCACGGCCTTATCGCTGTGCCCGGCCGCTACAACGACGTTCAGGCGCTCGCACTATCGGCCTTCGCCGGTGACGATGAGGCGACCCTGCTCGCCCACTACAACGAGTTTCATGCGTTGATCGTGATGGTCGGCAAGACGCACTGCCGCGGCGTACCGAAATGCCAGGGTTGCCCGCTAAACGAGCCGTGCTTTCACCCGCCGCGGTGAGCGCCACATGATTCTCTACGCCGCTACCAGCAATCCGGGCAAGCTGCGCGACTTTGCTCTCGCTGGCGGGCCGGGCTTCGAGATCCATCCACTGCCAGGGCTTGACGATATCCGGGCCCCCGAGGAAGATCAGCCGACCTTCGAGGGCAACGCCCGCCTCAAGGCCGCCTACTACAGCCGCTTTCTGCCCGGCGAGCTTGTTCTCGCGGACGATTCCGGCCTTGAAGTCGAGGCCCTGGGAGGCGCACCCGGTGTGTACTCCGCCCGGTACGCCGAGCTCGCACACTTCACGTTGGGCGAAACGGCAGATGCCCGCAACAATGCCCTTCTGCTCGCGGAACTGGGCGCTACGACCCACCGCCGCGCGCGATATCGCTGCGTTCTGGCCGCGGCACGCGATGGCGCCATCCTTCACACCGCAAACGGTATGGTGGAAGGAGAAATACTGTCTGCCCCGCGCGGAACCGGCGGCTTCGGATATGACCCGCTCTTTTACCTGCCGGAACTCGGGCAATCGATGGCCGAGCTCGACCCCTCGACTCGCCTCGGCCTGAGCCATCGCGGCCGCGCCCTCGGTACCTTGCTTCCTCAACTCCGCAGTGCGATCGGTTAGGAGGCTCATGCTGCGCTGAGCGAAGTCTCCGCAGGTGGAGTGCTCCGGAGAGGGCCAGTGACGGGCCTTTTCCCCCTGGAGGCCAGGCTTACAGCCGCTTGCCTGGAGCGAGCTCGCCATTGTTGGCCGGTGCGAAACGAAGCTATCCCGAGCCCGCCCATTTCCTTGACGCACCCCTAACTGCGCCGAATAATAGAACTTGGCGGGACACCGCCTGGAGTAAGGAGCACCCCCATGGCT
>CAXUND010000087.1:0-9168 GCA_964252445.1 uncultured Acidobacteriaceae bacterium
GGATGACCCTTGTCAAACGCAGGCGCCATGTGCTTCCGCCTTGACGTGGACGAATCCCGTGCTGTTCCGCTTTTCAGTTAGATGTAGCGCACAGCAATTTGTTTCTAGATGGAGCTGACTCGCGGGTGAAAGATTTGCTTTGTTCCTGCCCGTGATTCTGAACGAAGTAGGAGCCGCGGTTGGCCTCTGGGCCGTCTGCCTACTTCTTTGTAGAGGAACGGTTTGCTCCGCAAAACAGGCGCAGATCGCCCGTCCGTCGCAAGGGCAAGCATCGCAGATCCCTGGTTAAGCTCAGGGTGACACCTGGAGTTAGCGTCAGACCTCAAGAGCCGGCCCTAGAAGTCCCGCAGAGTCCGGTCGAGAGCCTGTTTTTCGAGCATCAGCTGGGCCATGGCGTCTAGGTCGCCGCGCCGCTCGGCGTCGGCAATGGCCGTGCGTACAGTCCTTTGCCGCCGCACCAGTTCCGCGTGGCGCAGGGACTCGAGCGCGGCGGCGGCGTCCTCCGGAGCCAGAGGCTCGCCCTCTGACATCAGCACCCGGGCGAGCTGAGCACGCTGGTCAAGGTCCTCGATCGCCGCCATGGGGTCGGGGTGCTCGCGGGCGGCCAGTGCCAGCAGCAGCGGCGTCGTCGCAAGACCTTCAAAGTGGCCGGGGTGCTCGCGCATGCTCGCCGAGACGGCGCGGAAAACCGCGCTTCCAGGCTCGGCGGCGAGCGAGCGCAGCAGCACCTTTTCCGCTTCGCTGAGCGGCGAGCGCAAGGCCGAGAGGTGACCCTTTCGGGTAGCCGCGGCCTGCTTCAGCTCTTCCCGCACCAGCTCGGAGTCAATGCCCAGACGGTGCGCCGCCTCCGTGGCAAAGTCGGTCCGGCTGATCGCGTTTGGCATCCTGCGGATATGCGGTAACAGGAAGTTAAGCGCGCGGATCTTGGCCTCCGCAGTGGTCGGCGGATGCAGCTGGCGCGCGCGCTCGATCAGGTGATCTGAATGCCTCCGCGCCGTCTTAAGCGCCGAACTGTAGGCAGCCACGCCGCGTTCGCGGACGAATCGGTCCGGATCAAGCCCGTCCTCAAGCGTGACCACACGCACTTCAAAGCCTTCTTCCGTGAGCAGGGCAATCGACTTCTCGGCCGCGGTTGCTCCAGCGGCATCGGGATCAAAATTCACGATCACCCGCGTCGTGTATCTGGAGAGCAGCCGCGTCTGGGCCTCGGTGAATGCGGTTCCGCTGGTGGCGATCACGTTTTGAATGCCCGCGAGCGCAACCGATATGCAGTCCATCTGTCCCTCCACCAACAAGGCGAAACCCAGTTGCCGGATCGGTTGACGGGCCTTGTCGAGATTAAAGAGAACGTGGCCCTTCGAGTAGAGCGGCGTTTCCGGTGAGTTCAGATACTTCGGTCCGGCCTTATCCCCGGAGTCGAGTGCCCGCGCAGTGAAGGCGATGACCTTGCCCTGCTCGTTCTGGATGGGGAACATAATGCGCTTGCGAAAGCGCGCGTAGAGAGGCCCCGGCTGCCCGTTCTCCTGGTCCTTGAAGGAGAACAGTCCGGTCTCCCGCAGGATCTCAACATCCGCTGCGCTTGCGAGCCGGTCACGCAGCGCGTTGTAGTTGTCCGGCGCGTAGCCGATGCGGAACTTCGCAATGCCCTCAGCAGCCAGTCCGCGGCCTGAAAGATACTCCCGGGCCGTCGTCCCCTCGGACGAGCGCAACTGGTCTTCAAACCAAGTGGTCGCCAGCTCGTGGAGCTCGATCAGCTTCGAGCGCCGGCGGTTCTCTTCCGCCTGCTCGGGAGAGTTGAACTCGCGCTTCGGCAGCGGAATGCCGCACTTGAGCGCGACCGCCTTGACCGCTTCCGGGAAGCTCAGGTTCTCGATCTTCTGCAGAAAAGTGAAGACGTCTCCCGACTGCCCGCATCCGAAGCAATGGTAGAACTGCCGTCCCGCGTGTACAGAAAACGAGGCCGTCTTTTCCGAGTGGAACGGGCACAGGCCCGACCAGTTCTGGGCGCCGGCCTTGCGCAGGCGCACATACTCACCGACGATCTTGACGATATCGGCCTGTGCTTTTACGGTCTGGGCAAAGCTGTCGGGCACTGGCTCAAGTCTACTGGGAGACCATCGCGAACACCTCGGCCGGCGTGTGGCCGCGCTCGCGCAAGGAGCGGATCGAAAGCGAGTCGGTCCGCTTCGCCAGTCGGCGGCCTTCCGCATCGCGTACCAGAGGGCAGTGGAAGAACGCCGGCGCCGTGAATCCCAGCGCTCGATACAGCAGCAACTGGCGCGCGGTCGACTTCAGCAGGTCTTCGCCGCGGACCACTTCCGTGATCCGCATCCCGTGGTCATCCACCACGCACGCCAACTGGTAGGCAGGAATGTCATCCCGCCGCCAAATAGGGAAGTCGCCGAAGTCACAACCCGCCGCATAAGTCTGCGGCCCGAAGTGCCCATCTTCAAACGAGACACGTTCGCCGTCAGGGACGCGGAAGCGCCAGGTGAAGCCGGCCGGGCTCTCCGGTATCACCAGAGGCGATCCCGGAGCAGGTCTGCAGCGCCCCGAGTAGTGCGGCTCGTCATCTTCAGCGTCATTTGGCGTTGCCGCCGCAAGCTCGCGCCGTGAGCAGGTGCATGGATAAGCGAATCCGCCCGAAAGCAGCGTCCTCCAGGCAGCCAGATAGAGCGGCCGACGCTCACTCTGCAGATAAGGCGCGAACGGTCCGCCAACATCCGGACCCTCCTGCCATTCCATGCCCAGCCAGCGCAGGTCTTCGATCATCGCTGCGGCAAAGAGGGGCCGCGAGCGCTGCGGATCCAGATCTTCGTTGCGCAAGACCAGCGTTCCGCCCTGCGCGCGCTCGAACGCCACGCGAAACGTCCGCGCATGCCCTAGGTGCAGGAGCCCGGTGGGAGAGGGCGCCATCCGGCCGCGATACGCTTTCGCATGCATTCCACCGCCAGTGTAGTGAAGCGCCCGACCCACGCTTGGCATCTCGACTACATGAGCCTTGCTCCAACCCACGATTTTGCCCAGTCAATGCTGGCGCACGCATGGGCCACGTTCACCTGAAGGTCGCCCATGTTGAACGGCGCCGGGTATTCTGCGAACTTAAGCTCAGTCGCAGCCGGTTGCGGGTACTCGCCCCACGCCTGCTACAAATGTAGGGCCCAGCCCAACTCCCAGCCTGCATGTCTACCAGCCCGCCCGGTTACCGGCGCCGATGAGGCCTGGGCGGAGGAGATCACGCTTGATGCCGAGGGGGCTCGCGCCATCGCCCCGGATCCGAAGCTCGTGATCTTGGCCGCCGTCCCGCGCCCTGGTCCTGGCGAAACCGGTCAGCCCCTGAGGCTAGAAAAGATCAGGGATATTCGTGAAGGCGATCCGCGTCGGTGCGGCGGCCTTGGCCAGCAGCATGCTCGCGGGTGCCAGCGTATCCAGTCCGTACTTGTGGTTCAGAGTATCCATCGCCTGGGTCAGGCGGGTGCGGCGCGACTCTGTTTCCAAACCCGAGAAGAGCGAGAGCGTATGGAGGTGGTCGGGCACCAGAGAGTCGAGACCCACGCCGACAAAGAAGGGCTTGTCGCGATGCCGGCCGGTCGGACGCGCCGCCCAGAGCTTCTGTAGCGCTTCGACCAAGGTCTGCGAGTCCTGGCACTCGATGACGGCGCTTCCCTGGGACCAGGCGCTCTGCGGAATGCCGGAGTAGTGGTTGCGGCTGGCGGCCTGCTGCGGCACCGCATACTTCACGGTCAGGGACACGTGCGTGGTCCACAGCCGCGCTGAGCGCAGCCGCATGGCCGCCTTGTGCAGCAGCTTGTGCAGCACCGAGTACGCGCCCTGCTCCGTCCGCAGCTCCGGCGGCAGCACGTGCGACTGCGAAATTGACTTCTGATGCTCGAGCGTCGGATCGTTGAAGTCCTCACCGCGAAGCCAGTACCAGAGTTTCTCGCCGCCGACTCCGCCCCAGATCGCGTTCATCCGCTCGCGGTCGAGCGCGAGCAGCTGGGCCATGGTCTCGATGCCGGATGCAGCCAACCGCTTTTCCATGCGTGCGCCGACCCCCGGCAGGTCACGCGGCGTGAGATCGGAGAGTGCAGAATGCAGGATGTCGGGCGTCAACGCTACCAGCCCGTCCGGCTTCTCCATGTCAGAGGCGATCTTTGCCAGGTAGCGATTGGTGGCAAGCCCTATCGAACAGCGGAGTGTTGAGCCGGCACGCTCACGCACTGATGCCTTGACCCGCTGCGCGAGGTCGAGGGCACAGAGCAGCGGCTGCTCCCGCCCGATCAGCGCGCAGGCCATCTCGTCGATTGACAGGACGGCAGAAACTGGTACACAATGCTCTACTGCCTGGATGATGCGGTGGTGATAGTCAACGTAGGCTTCGTGGCGAGCCTCGACCAGGGCGATGCCGGGACAGAGACGCTTAGCTTCGCCCACCTGGGTGCCGGTGCGAACGCCAAAGGCCTTGGCCTCGTAGCTGGCTGCGATGCAGCAGGTGGTATCTGCCATCAGCGGCACCACAGCAACCGGGCGTCCGCGGAGTTCCGGCCGCAGCTCCTGCTCAACGGACGCAAAGTAGGAGTTGAGGTCCAAGAAAAGCCAACGCAACCGCGGTTCGGCGCCGGGGTTCACCGACGCAGAGGGAGTTACCTGCATAGCTTTACTTTCGCCTTTTCTACGCTATGATGCCAGCCCTTTTAGGGAATGGCACCTGCATCGTTCCTTTACGGAACAATGGGAATGAGCAGTCGGCGGACAGTTACCATTATGTTCTTTCCAAGGTTGCCTCACGAGTGCAACGATCTCATCAGACGCGTACGGATGCAGGAAACCCTCCTTAGGATTCTGCTTCTTAGTACGTAGGAGATCCGTATGTGGTTTCTTCGGTGTCACCAACTTCTTGAGCGGATGTTCCACCTGCAGTCCTACGCGCCGGCAGTGCTGGTGACGGCCGGGGCAGCAGTGCTGATCTACTGCGCCACGAGCTGCCTGTGCGCGCCCTCCGAAGAGAAGGACGACATCTTCCACAATCCGGTCTGCTGACCGGCGTCCGTTCTACCGCCACCTCATTTCGCCTTCCCCCGGCGCCTGATCAGTCGCTACCTTTCTAAGCGACTGATCTAAAATCGGACACAAAGCGTCATAATCGTGTGCCAACTTTCAGCGTGTCTGCGGCTATCGACCGTACTCTTACGCGGTCCGCGGATTGTGGCTATGGTTCGTACACGAGGTGCTTCATGACATCGCCTGACACTCATCGGCAGCGGGTCTCCCTGCCCAGCAGCGAACGCAGTATCCCAGCACAGACTGCAAGTACCGGGCCTACGTTACCCGGGGAAATCATCACCGTTTCTGTCATAACCCGGCGCAAGAACCCCCTGCATCTGCACGCGTTAGGAGGTCGCATCCTTTCGCATGCGGAGTTCGATTCCGAGTACGCGGCCGATCCGCAGGACTTCGACTCGCTGCGCACCTTTGCGCATGAGCATGGGCTTGCGGTGGACGAGGCGGCCTCCAGCCTGTCGCGCCGTACGCTGGTGCTGCGCGGCACAGCCAAGGCCATGGAGGCGGCCTTCGGCGTGAGCCTGCACAACTACCATCATCTGAAAGGCAACCACCACTACCGCTCCTTCACCGGCCCCGTCTCCGTACCCGCCGCGCATGCGGAGCAGATTGAGGCGGTACTCGGGCTTGACAACCGACCTATCGCAACCCCGCACTACCGGACGCTTGCGAGCACAGGTCATGCCGCGGCGCAGAGTTTCTCGCCGGTCCAGGTCGCCCAGCTCTACAATTTCCCCACGAGTGCAACTGGCGCGGGTCAGACGATTGGCATTATCGAGCTCGGCGGCGGATATGAAGCGAGTGATATCACCGAGTTTTTCGGCTCGCTCAACCTGACGCCGCCTACCGTTGTGGCTGTTTCGGTCGACGGGGCGACCAATTCACCCGGCGATCCAAACGGTGCGGACGGCGAGGTGGCGCTCGACATCCAGGTAGCCGGCGCGGTCGCTCCGGGCGCGAAGATCGCTGTCTACTTCACCACCAACACTGACCAGGGCTTTACCGACGCGATCACCACGGCAGTGCATGACTCTGCCAACAAGCCCTCTGTGATTTCCATCAGCTGGGGCGGCCCGGAGTCCAGCTGGACGGCAGATGCGTTGACGGCTCTCGACAATGCCTGCCAGTCGGCCGGGGCCCTCGGCGTCACCATCACCGTGGCTTCCGGCGATAGCGGCTCGACTGACGGCGGTACCGGCAACAACGTGGATTTCCCGGCGTCAAGCCCGCATGTGCTTGGCTGCGGCGGCACCGAGCTCCAGGGCTCAGGGACGACCATCACCAGCGAGCAGGTGTGGGATGACCTGGCCAGCGGCGGCGGCGCATCGGGAGGCGGTGTCAGCACTGTTTTCGCGCTGCCTACCTGGCAGGCGAATGCGAAGGTGCCGGCTTCGACATCAAGGACGGGCGGTCGCGGAGTTCCCGACGTTGCTGGAGATGCGTCACCGGAGACCGGCTACAACGTGCTCGTGGACGGCACCCAGCAGACTGTCGGCGGGACCAGCGCGGTCGCTCCTCTGTGGGCTGGACTGCTGGCTTGCGTGAACCAGCAGAGGGTGACGGCAGGCGGGACCACAGCGGGCTTTGTGAACCCCACGCTCTACGCGCAGACAGGCGCGTTCCACGACATCACCAAAGGCAACAACGGGAGCTTCCAGGCAGCCCCGGGATGGGATGCATGCACCGGCCTAGGCTCGCCAAACGGGACCGCGATTGCCGCTGCCCTGGGCGTCTCCGGCGGAGGATCGGGCGGTACGGGTCCGGTGACCCCACCCACACCGGTCGAGCCCGCTCCGCCAACTCCGGCGCCGGCGCCGGTCAAGCCTCCAAAGCACAAGAAGCATCACCCCAAGCACGACTGAGGCATCCGATAGGAGGCGGGAGGCGCGGCCACCATGGCGCGCCTCTTTTGCTGCCTGCTCGTCTTTACTGCTCCTGACGGAGAATTGGTTTGCCGCTGCTCGGGATCACTACGCGGCCGGTTGGCATGTGATGGTCGTGAGTGAACAGCAGCAGCCAGTCGTTCGGAACGGCGCGGGCGTAAAACCGCTTCTTCTGCTCTATCACCGTCAGCGGATCAAGGTCGAAACTCATACCCCAGGCGAGGTCAAGGTGTGCCGCGGTCGGAATCAGATCGGCGACATAGCAGGCGCGCTGGCCCCGGCTCTCGATGTGCACAACCAGCATCTGCCGGGTGTGCCCGGGAAAGAGCTCCACCGCGATTCCAGGGACGATCTCCATCTCCGTGTCGGTCGGAGGGTCGAGCAGGGTCATCTGACCGGAGGCAACCAGCGGCTCGTAGTTGTCAGCCACGTAGCTGACGGCATCGCGCTCGAACTGTCGCCGCCCGTGCTCCACTTCCCCGCGATGTGCGTAGTAGCGGGCGTTAGGGAAGGTGGGGCGAACTGTCCCATCCGGCTCGCGCGTGGTGTTCCAGCCGCAATGGTCCCAGTGCAGGTGCGTGTTGATGACGACATCGACATCTTCCGGCCGCACCGCCGCGTGCTCAAAGGCTTGTGGTAGCAACCCCTGTGCTCCGTAAATTTCGCGCTGCTTGGGCGTGAGCTTGTCGCCGAGACCGGTCTCAATTACGACGGTATGCGCACCGGTTTGAACCACGACGGTGTTGAGGCCGAGGAGGACCCGGTTCTGCTCGTCCGCCTGCATCCGACGCGACCAGAGCGCTTTCGGCACCACCCCGAAGATGGCCCCACCGTCGAAGAGGCAGGCGCCGTCGCTCAGGACTCTTAAATCGAAGTCGCCGAGCGAAAGCTGTGCTCGAACCAAGTCAGCCTCTGGGGGCAAATCCATTTCCTTACCGCTGCACACCTGTACAGGGTAAACGTCCGCTCCGCCGGCCGGCGCTTGGTCCTGGCAAAGGCATAACAGGACAGAGCTCGAAGCCCATCGGAGGCTTAAATATGAGCGAGGACGTAACTAAGCTGAGAAAGCATTGGAAAGTGCGTTTTCGTAGTCAGGTTAGGTCGACCTTCTTTCACTCTCCCGAAAATGACTTCATTGTCACTTGGGTTCACGCGCGATAGGTGACACTCTTTGTGTATAGGCGAGCCAGATGAGCAGAGAACGATAACAATGGAGACGGCCATGAAAAAGATATCGACAGGATTGCGTTGGATAGCGGCGTACTGCACTTTATTTGGCCTTGGAATAAGCCTCTGCTTCGCACAGAGCGGCGGTGACCGGGTAGAGAGTACAAAAGCATCGGTCCAGACCGTCTTCCTTATCGTGATGGAAAATCACAATTGGACCGGCAATGGGAGTGCGAGCATTAAGGGCAACGCCTCGGCTCCTTACATCAACCAGAAACTTCTTCCCGTGGCCTCGCACGCAGAAAACTACAACAATCCCAAGGGCAATCATCCGAGCCTTCCCAATTATCTGTGGCTGGAGGCCGGAACGAACTTCGGCATCCATGAAGATGGCTCGACCAGCGAATATTCGCAGGCGACCAAGTCGCACCTGGTGACGCTGCTCAGCAATGCGGGGATTTCCTGGAAATCCTACGACGAGGATATAACCGGTAAGGACTGTCCTATCCTCAATGAGGGCGCGAATGACAAGAATGGGGATCAGCTCTATGCGGCCAAACACGACCCATTTGTCTATTTTGAAGACGTAACCGGGTTTCTCAATTTAAAGGATGCAAGCTGCATCGCGCATATTCGTCCATTTACAGAGCTCAAGGACGACCTGAGCTCAGGCAATGTGGCGCGCTACAACTTTATAACACCGGATCTATGTGACGACATGCACGACACATGCGGCGGAGATGCGATCGCGCATGGCGATACTTGGCTCTCCACGGTCGTTCCGGAGATTATGGCGTCCAACGCTTATAAGAACAACGGATGCATACTGATCACCTGGGACGAGGCCGGCAAGGGAGATGGTCCCATTGGCATGATCGTGGTTTCACCATTGGCGAAAGGCAATGGTTACTCGAACAAAACTTACTACACGCACGGGTCAACTCTGAGAACTGTCGAGGAGATTTTCGGGATTACACCATTACTAAGGAACGCTGCATCCGAGACCGACTTGAGCGACTTATTTAGTGTATTCCCGTGATGAAAACCCGAAATATTC
>CAXUND010000087.1:9268-14101 GCA_964252445.1 uncultured Acidobacteriaceae bacterium
TGGCTCGAAATATGTGGCACCAGCGTCACTTGAGGTAAGTCTCGAATTGCCCGAGAATTCGCCCAAACAGCTCTTTCCGCGCATCATGCCCCGCGATCGAATGCGTCTTGCGCGGAAAGATCTGCAGGTCGTAAGGCTTGTCCGCCGCGATTAACTGCTGCACAAAGTTGACGGTGTTTGCGATATGTACGTTGTCGTCTCCGGTGCCGTGCGCGATCAGCAGATGGCCGCTGAGGTTCTTAGCGGTCCCGAGCACCGACGCCGCATCGTAGGCATTCGCGTTCTCGGCCGGAAGGCCAAGATAGCGTTCCGTGTAGATCGAATCGTAAAGGCGGAAGTCGGTGACCGGCGCTACCGCGACCCCGGCCTTGAAGCGGTCCGAGTGGGTCATCGCGTTCAAGGTGAAGGTTCCGCCCCAGCTCCACCCCCACCAGCCGAGCCGCTTTGGATCAAGCTGCGGATAGAGCTTGAGCACCTGATCGATGGCCGCAAGCTGATCCGCAAGCTGCACCGGTCCAAAATCGCGATAAGCGGCCTGCGCAAAATCGCGCCCGCGCCGGGCCCCGTCTCGATTATCCATGTGCATCACGGCAAAGCCATGCTCGGCGAGCAGCTGGTCGAAGTAGAAAGTGCGGCCACTCCAGGCATTCTGCTGACCGGCCGCACCTGGACCCCCGTAGGGGTTGTTGATCAGCGGAACCGATGCCTCCGCCGTGCTTCCGGTTGGCAGCAGCAGCGTGGCGTACAGCGTGGTCTTGCCGTCCGCGGCCTTCAGCTTCAGCACCTTCGTCTCCCGCATCACGTGGTACTTCGGCAAGCCGGCCTCAAAGATAGTCTTGCAGGCTCCCAGCCCGGAGCACAGCGCCAGTTTGCGCGGCGTGGTTCGGCTGGAGCTTTCATCGACAAAGCGGTCATGGCCTGCGGCAAAGTCGGCGTTGTGAACTCCAGGAGTCTTCGTGACCTGGTGCTTGCCCGTGCCGTCAAGCTTCACCACCCAGACTTGTTTGTCCAGATCGTCCGACTCGTTCGAGTCGTAGTAGACGGCGCGGGCGCTGGCATCGACCGAGAGGATCTTATCGACATCGTAGCTGCCGCGTTCAAGCTCGCCCGCCGGCACGGCCGGGTGCGAGAGCGGATCGCCCGCGTCGTAGGTGAATCGATAAATATGGGTATATCCATCCTGCCATCCAGTCAGCAGAAACTCGCCGGCTGCATAGAAGTTGACGTCGTACTTGTCATCAAAAAACTTCGCATCAGTCTGAGCAAGCGCCAGCTTGGCCTCTCCAGTCGTGGCATTGGCGAAGTAGATGTCCTTGTGCTGGTGGTCGCGAGCCAAAGTTTCTATCCACAAGACGCCGGGAGCGGCCCAGCCGAACCGGGGAATGTAGTCCTGCCCAGGACGTATGGGCAGGTTGACCCAGCGGGTCTCGCCGCCTGCGGCCGAGACCACCCCGACGCGAACCGTGGGATTCGGATCACTGGGCTGCGGGTAGCGCTGAACATCCACAGCGGAATGGGTGCCGATCCAGTCGACGATCGAATACTCCGGGACCGCGGACTCGTTCATCTGCAGATAGGCAAGCTGCTTAGAGTCAGGTGACCAGGCCGAGTTGCTGCGCACCTCCAGCTCTTCCAGGTAGACCCAGTCCACTTCACCGTTCAGCAGGGACGCACTGCCATCCCGGGTCAGCATGATCGGCGCGCCCCCCTTCCCCAGGTTGAGCGCGTACAGGTTATGGCCGTGGACATAGGAGAGCAGGCGGCCGTCGGGTGAAAATTTGGGATCGTCGCCGCTGCCCTGTTCACTGTCCCCCACCTTGGCGAGCGCGCCTCCCTTAAGGGTTGCGAGCCACAGTTCCCCATCCTTGTCGATAAGGATTTTGTCTCCGTCCGGAGACCATAGAAAATCAGGCTGGTCATAGCGGGCCCGGTGGTCGCGGTCCTTCTCGTTGACCTCGCGCTTGCCCACCTTGACCAGCTTGCTCGCCGGGAAAAGCGGTGTGCGGCGTCCAGTCTCAGGGTCCATCAACACCATGTCGTCGTTGTCATCAAACAACGCCAGTCGGCTACCGTCCGGTGACCAGGTCAATCCGTCGGGCTGGTCGCCGCCGGATGACTCAACCTTCCCGGCAAGCTCTTCGAGCGTCCACGGCCGGTCGGACTGTTGCGAGTAGGCAGATGCGGACAAGGCCAGCAGGCAGAAGAGCAACAGAGTGGACTGGGGTTTTAGTTCGGGCAAGGGCGGCGATCCTCAGGTGTAATCTGGGTGTCGCCATATTGTATGTGACCTGCCTCGCGGCCGCCGAAATGATCCGGATGCTCGGCAATGCCAGCCGCGTCTGTGTGGGAAAGGCCTGGGGGGACTTGGGCAAGCGGTGACTCAAAAACGGCGGCCCACAGGCCGCCGCGTTCCATAGCGTCAAGCACTACGTGACTCCGCAGGCAAGTGACTAAGCAATCGCTCCATTGACTCGTTCACCCTGGACTGGCATAGAAGCTCCAGTCGCACTGCGCGTCTTGGCTCCGGTTCCGCTGCCGCCGCTGACGGGAGGGCGCGTGCCACTCGAGGCCGACCGTACGTTCATCGCAGGCTGCTGCACGTGCTGCTGGTGCATGGTGACGATGATTGCGTTTGCCGCCGTCTTCCCGTTACAGCGATACGCGTGTGGGGTGCTGGCATCAAAATACACGCCGTCGCCTGGTTCAAGGATATGGACCTTGTCAGCGTGACGAATCTCCAGCTCTCCCTCAAGGAGGTAGAGGAACTCAAAGCCCGGATGCACATGCGGACGTACCTCGCCGGCTTTCTTCAGCGGCAGGAATTCTGCAAAGTATGGATCCAGCTGCCGATCCGGAACCATATATCCGAGGCTTTCAAAGAAGTAGGTAGGATCATCCACTCCCGTCTGCGGCAGCCGCATGCGCTCCTTCTTGCGATGGATGCGGAACATGGCTTGAGGTTCAGCGTCAAAGAAGTAGGACAGATCCTTACCAAAGACGATCGCCACGCGTGCCAGGTTCCGGAGCGTCGGCACCACGCGGCCCGTCTCCAGCTGCGACAGAAAGCTGGCGGAAAGACCGGTGTGCCGGCCTAGTTCAACCAGACCCATTGACTTCTTCAACCGCAGCCGCTTGATGCGTTCACCAATCCGCTTTTCCGCGATAAAAGCTTCGGCACTGGCGGGATCAATCTCTCCACCTTTGTCGGGCGACGTGGTAAGCTCCTCATCGATTGCACCTGCAGACTGATTGCCATTCTTCGTGCTTTCCTTCACGCCGCTCTTGAACTCCATATTCAGGCTCCCTCGGCCTTTTTCTTTTGTACCTGTAGGATGCTCCGGCGGGGAGAAGAACCTAATTTTTTTGATTACGGCAATAATCGAAGGCAATCTTGATCATGCGTTGAATCATAGAGCCTCATTGAGGCGAATCAATGTTCAAAATTGCTAGGGAAGGATTGCGGATGAAAGAGGCTGGCATGCACCAGAGCGCGGACCCCGCTCGCGAAAATGGCCTGACGGGAAAGCGCGTGCTGCTGACTGGCGCCTCCGGCTTGATCGGAACCGCGCTGGTCGCGCGTCTTCAGGCGATGGCAGCGGAGACCCTCCAGGTGACCCGGAACACGACCGGACAGAGCAACCAGCTGCGCTGGCGCCCCGGGCATGCGAAGCCATTTGATGATCCCCGTCAGTTGGAAGGCATCCATGCAGCAGTTCATCTTTCGGGTGCTAATCTCGCGTCTCGCCGCTGGACCCCGGCATTCAAGCAGGAGATCGTGCAGAGCCGGACGCTTACCACCGCTGCGATCGCCCGCGCTCTTGCCAGGCTCGATCGTCCGCCGAGCGTTCTCATCTCGGCTTCAGCTACGGGGATCTACGGGGATCGTGCGGACGAAGTTCTCGATGAAAACTCCTCTCCCGGCCTCGGCTTCCTGCCGGAGACCTGTCTGCAGTGGGAGAAAGCGACAGAGCCTGCCGAGCAGGTGGGGATCCGCGTTGTTCACTTGCGCTTCGGAGTGGTGCTGACACCGGACGGCGGCGCGCTGGCCAAGCTGCTCCCGCTCTTCCGTCTGGGGCTCGGAGGCCGCATCGGCAGCGGCAGAGAGTGGATGAGCTGGATCACGCTCGCTGACGTCGTGAGCGCCGTCGTCCACTGCCTGATGACGCCCACCATTGCCTACGCCTGCAACTGTGTGGCCCCGGAGCCGGTGACCAACATAGATTTCACAGGCGCCCTTGCCCGGGCGCTCCACCGCCCGGCGCTGCTGCCGGTTCCTGCTTTTGCCCTCCGCCTGGCAGCCGGAGAGATGGCGGACGCGGCGCTGCTCGCCAGCTGCCGCGCCGTTCCTGCACGTCTGCTCGCGACCGGCTTCCGCTTCGCCCAGCCCGACATAGCCGGAGCGCTGGAGGCGCTCCTGAGCTAGGTAGACCGCTGCAGCCGGTCTCGGGCGAGGCAGACGCTACAGGCGGTTAGGAAAGGTGCGCTCCGAGCGCTCTCTGCTAGCCTGAAGCTCGGATGACGGTTGCTCGAAGTACAGCTCTGCTCTTGATCACGCTCTCGGCTCTACTGTACGGCTGTGGCTCTCCCGGCGCTCCGCAGGCGCCAAGCTTGAAGATACCGGTGCAGGTGAGCGATTTGTCTGCTTACCGCGTCGCGGACGATGTTCACCTGCACTGGACCATGCCCAAGCGAGCCACCGATCGCGTGCTCCTCGAGGGCGATCAGCGGGTATCTGTCTGCCGCAATCTCAAGCCCGGCTCCTGCCTGGCCGTAGGCCACCTGCTCGTCCAGCCCGGAGTGGGGGCCCCGAAACAACCACCGCGGGCCCCCCCC
>CAXUND010000088.1:0-6817 GCA_964252445.1 uncultured Acidobacteriaceae bacterium
TCCTTGTGCTCGTTGATCAGCTGGCGTCCCTGCTCCACGGCCTCGTCGAGCTTCGCCTTGCTGGTCTCGAGATAGTCCTTGCCGCGATCGACGTATTCGCCGGCCTTGGCCTTGCCGGTATCGACATAGGTTCCGACCTGGGCGCCAACTTCACGCGACCGCTGCTTCAGATACTCTTTCTTGCCCAGCGCATTTGCCTTCAGCTCGTCGCGTGTTTCCTGGCCTGACTTGGGTGCGTAGAGTACGCCAATCAAGGCGCCGATTCCCAGCCCTGAAAGAAACCAGCTAAATGAGTTACTCGAATTTTCCGCCATTGTATTTCTCCTTGAGTCTTGCGCGCATCCCGCGCTTTTCGACAATCCCACTGGTAGATGCAGGCTGATGCCGCGGCGCTGTACCGGATCAAAGCAAAGGCCTCGCGGGTGAGCGAGGCCTTTGGGTTTCGATGCCGCGGAGCTTACTGGACGACCAGGGTGACTGATGTACTCGAGATGATGTTGCCGCTCGCCGTTCCGGTAACCGTGACCGTGTAAGTTCCCTGTGGAGTTCCAGTCGTCCCTCCACCGCCGCTGCCACCGCTGCCGCCGCTGCCACCGCTGCCACCGCTACCGCCTTCGCCGCTGTTGCTGTTGCTGCTGCCTCCGCAGCCGGCGAGCCCCAGCAGACCTGCTCCGGTCAGCAGTACCAGTGCGAGCGGAAGAAGCATCTGCCGCCAGCCGCGACGCCGTGCGGGCATGCTCAGGAGAAGCAGGCAGCCGAGCGCTGCGCCGCCACCGGCCGCGAAGAACCGTCCGAGCGGGTAGTCGACCGCGGCGGTCGCAGCCGTGGTGTTAATGGTCAGCGCGGTTGTGGCTGCCGTTGTCCCGGACAGGGTTACCGATCCCGGGTTCAGGCTGCACGTGGGTGCGGTGCCCGTGCCCGTGAACGCTACGCTGCAGGTGAGCGCCACCGCGCCGGTAAAGCCGTTTGCCGGGGTGATGGTCACGGTGCCGGTGCCGGTCTGTCCAGGCGAGGCGACCGTGATCCCGCTGCCTGGTCCGGCCAAGGTGAAGGTCGGAGTGGTCGACAGGGTGATCGATGTGGTCGTCGAGGTACCGGAGTAGTTTGCATCGCCGCCATAGCCGATGGTGATGGTGTTTGCACCCGCCGCCAGGCTTGAACCCTGCACGGTGAAGGTGGCGGAGAGGCCATCCTCACCGGTCGGATTCACGTAGACGGGCGTTCCTGTCTGGGTACCGGAGACGCCGTTTACCGTGATGGTCAACGGACCGGTCGGGAAGGTGTCGCTGACGCTGTCAGTCGATAGCAGGACAGTGACCGTAGTCGACGTCGTAGGACTGAGCGTGGTCAGTGCGGGCGATGCCTGCAGCGAGGTAGGGGCCTGGGTGATGGTGAAGCTTGCCGGACTGCTGGAGCTTGGATTCAGGCTGACGTCGCCGCCGTACTGGGCCGTCACCGTGTAGCGGCCCGGACCGAGATCGTAGATCGGCTCTTCTGCGTAGCCAATGCTGTTGAAGCTCACCTGCGGCGAGGAGTTGATGCCAGCGAAGGTTACCGTGCCCGTAGGATATCCGTCGACCAGGCCCTGAGCGGGGTTGGTAGATGCGTTGCCGTAGGACTGGGCATCCGCGTAAGCGTAGAAGCCGAAGGGAAAGCTGGTGCTCGAGTAACTTGTGTTCGCGGCCGGGTTGGTCACGTTGATGGCCAGGACCGTGGTGCTGTTTTCCTTGCTGACGGTGACCGGGATGGAGTTTGAGGCTGCGCCGGCGTAGTTGGTGTCGCCGCCGTAGTAGGCGTAAACGTTATAGCTGCCGCCCGGCAGGGTGTTGGCCGAGAAACTGCTGCTGCCGCTGCTCAGTGTCGAGGAAGCTATGTTGCCGTTGTTGGCCACGCCACTGGTGTCGTTGATGCTGACGTCCCCGGTAGCGGCGCTGGGCGAAGCGGTGACGGTGAAGTTTACGCTTTGACCGTGGGTGATGTTGAGCGGAGTGGTGCCGCCGTTCGCGGTCAGGCTGACCGCCGATGCGCTCAATCCGGCGCTGGTCCAGTGGGAGACCATCTCCGCGGCGTTGACGCTGCCGAGACCGCTAGCCTCGTCATAGTTCGAACCGGCGTTGTAGCCGGAGAGGAAGTATTGGCCGGCTGTGTCGTCTACGCAGTTGGCCGTTCCCTGAGTGCAGGGCACGGAGTTGTTGCCCTGGGTCACATCGTGGAAGACGGTGCTGTAGAGCGTACTGGCCAAACGATACAGCGACGTATTCGCCTGGCCCAGGCGCGCGCCGGAGAGTGACTGCGAGACCAGGGCCAGCATGCCGGCGAAGGCCGGCGCCGCGGCGGAGGTTCCGCCCACGCCTTCAAACTGCGTGTTGTCGCTCAGCGCGCCCCCGGTCAGCTGGCAGTCTGTGTAGGTCCCTGAGCTGTCGCCATTGGAGATGTTGTCGGAGCAGAGCGCCCAGAGCGCGCTGTTGGCGCCATTGGCTGCCAGCAGCGAGACATCGGGCAGGTCGCGGGCGCTGTCGCCCGGAGTGAGGGAGCTCTGGAAGGCAGGCTTAGGATAAGTCACGCTGACACCGCCCCCGGCGCCGGAGATGTTCCCGACACCCTGGTAGAGAAAGGCTGTGTTGTTACTCAGTGGTCCGTAGGGAGTATTGATGGAATCATTCCACGGAGACTCGGGAATGTAGCCGAGGGCGGTGCCGTAGTAGGGCGGTGCGCCGGAGTAGAGCTGGTTGCCGAGCAGGTACTGCACATAGGTGCCGAAGTTGGCAGAGGTGAGCAAATAGTCGGTGCCGCCCACGGCGATGTCATAGGGGGTGGACGCGAGGCCGTTGACGCCCAGACCATTACTTGCGATCGGAGGGTCCGCATCCGGGTTATCGCAGCCTGCAGAGCCGCTGTCGCCGGTGGACACGGTGACCGTGATGCCCTGGGCCGCTGCCTCCTCCCATATGGCGAAGAAGAACTGGTTGGAGTCGTTGCCGAGATTCTGCTCACATTCGCCGAAGCTCACATTCAGGATGCTGGCAACGTTATCCTGAACCGCGCGCCCGATCGCAAGGAAGAGGCCATCCGCCAGGTCAGTGTTGGCCGCGGTGTAAAGACTGATGGTGGCCCCGGGGGCGATGCCGCCTGAGATCTCGGTGTCGAGCAGCGCCTCCACCGCGTCGCCGGGAACGACGCCAGGATCGTCGCCGTCAATGACGGTCGCCGGCAGGTGCGCCGCGTTGGTGTCGTTGAGGAAGAGCGCGCGATAGTTGGCCACGTCCTGAGATGTGATATCCGAGTCGCCCGCGATCCCGATGGTGACCCCTGTGCCGTCGTAGGTAGTCCCTGTGTAGCTGCTATTCAGCGTGCTGTTTGGGGTGTTGTAGATGACCGCCGCGTCCGCCGGACCTACGAAGAGGGTGGGATTATTGTTGCTGTCGAAGAGCGTCAGCTCCGGCTTGAAGCTCTTGGACGTGGGGTCGTAGACGCCTTTGCCGTTCAAGTGGCTGTGGCGGCGGGGGTGAAAGTCGTTGAGCGGCGAGACGGCCGCCACGACCGGGGCCAGGGCGGCCGGGATCTGCGGATCGACAGTGTTCGAGAAGTGGTGCTCGCCGTTGACCAGGAAGCTGTGGATCGGGGTGTGAAAGGTCGCTGTTACCTGCCCGACGGAGCCTGAGAACTGGATGATGTTCCGGGCGGTCGCAACCTTCTCGATCTTGAAGCCGTGGGAGGTGAGCCAGGCGCTGACGGTGGCGATGTCCTGCTCGGAGGCGCCGTAGCTGGCGCCGAAGGTTGCCGGTGTCAGCCACTTGTGGTAATTCGGCGAGGCGGGATTCTGGAGGCTGTCCAGATATTCCTTGAGCGCCTCATGCTGCTGCGCGCTCGGCGCCAGCAGCAGCGCCAGCCGCCCGGTCGGCATCGACGCGGGAGCCGCGCCCTGGTCGTAGCGCGCTTGCGCCAGAGGGTGCACGTTGCCCTTGAGCGGCACCCGGACCGTGTCATCGACCGGAGCGGTAATGCGGGCAACCTGCGTGGCTGCCGCAGCCGTGGCCTGAACCGCCGCAGCGGTTGCGGCGGCCGTTGAAGCCTGCGCCGAGGCGCGGGTCACCAGGCCGGCGGGCAGAAACGTGAGAGCGGCGAGCGGAAGGGCGCTCGCAAGCATGCGGGGGAGGAGCTTTCTGCTTGACATGGCCGGGTGTCCTGTAAGGTTGGGCTCCGAGGAGCGGGAGGAAGACTGAAAAGGGAAGAGCGGGCCTTGGTAACGGGGCAGGGCTGGGAGAGTCGCGCAGAGATCGGGGCCGGGCTCCTCCGGCAGGTCTGTTTGTCGTTCCATCCTGTGCAGAGCCTTGTTATCCATCAGAGCAACTGCGTCTCTTTCTACGGAAGCGGGAGGCTTGGAGTCAAGTTACTTCGTGGGCGTGCCGATACTGAGCCTGGGAGTGTGCAGCGGCCACGGGGGATGGCAGCTAATGCCCGTAGACGCCCTCCTTGAAGAAAAGTTGTGGGCCGGGCACGATTTCTTTCTTTGTCTTCGAGTTCTGAGCGCCCGTGGTACTCTCACGGCGTGCCGACGCTTCCCCTTTTCCGCTTCAGCGCGCGTCCAGGGCGGAGCTTGGTGCTGCTGATGCTGGTTGTATTTCTCTCGCGAGCCCCGGCCTCGCCCGTCAGCGCGCGAGCAGATCACGGACCGCTGCCGACGGTCGGCGTCCAGGGACGCAACCTGGACTTCCACTTGCTGAACAACATCGTGATGGCGGTGGACCAGATGAGCGGTTTCATGGTGGCAGTTCCCGGGCACACGATGTCGCTTGACGACCGCAACTCGTTCAACTTGACCATCAACGGGGCGGTCGCGCGGCTCTCCTCGGCAAACCTGACAGCCCTGCTCAACGACTACTTCCTGCCGCGTGCCGACAGCCCGATCAAGCAAGTGGCGATCACGTTCGAGGGCCAGAACATGCGCGTCAAAGGAACGGTCAAGAAGCTGCTGCCTGTCGAGTTCACGGCCACGGTCGCGGTTGCTCCCACGGCCAAGGGCGATCTTCGCGTGCACGTTGTCGAGTTCCGCGCGGCCGGTGTGCTGACGAAGAGCTTCCTCGACTTTCTGGGCATGAGGCTCGACAAGGTCGCCGAACCCCGCCGGCAGTCGAGCTTTTCGGTCGAAGGCGACGATCTGATCGTGCCCATGCACTCGCTCTTTCCTCCGCCGCTGGTCAATGCGCGGCTCACCGTCGCGCGCATCGAGGGCGACACGCTCTACGAGGAACTGGGGCAGCCGGGACCGCTGCCGCGACCGCCCCAGTATGCGCGCAACTACCTGTACTTTCACGGCGGCCGTCTTCAGTTCGGCAAGATAACGATGGATGACGTAAACCTCGAGCTGATCGACAAACACCCTCAAGATCGCTTCGACTTCTCACTGGACCGCTACCTCGAGCAGATCTCCGGAGGCTACGCCCGCATAAGCCGGGACTTCGGCATCATTGCCTACGCCGAGGACTTACGATCGCTTCCTCAGAAGCCGTGATTGACACCCGCGGGTGCTGCAGATAGCGTCGGGAGTGGACTCCGTAAACTGAGGTCGCATGAACTTCCGCCCCACCCGTTTTGCCTTTGCCCTTCCTGCCATCCTTGCCTGTACGATTGCCCCGGCCTTTTCGCAGGCTCCTATGTCCGGCTTTGATGTCGCCGCTTTTGAGAAGCGCATCACTACCAAGGTCCTGCCGAATGGCTTGACGCTGATCGTTTGCGAGCGCCCGGAAGCGCCGGTATTCTCCTACTTCACGATTGTGGACGCGGGCGACGCGAACGACCCCGGGGGCGAGTCCGGCCTGGCGCACATGTTTGAGCACCTGGCTTTCAAGGGTACGGAAGATATCGGGACTAAGGATTACGCTTCTGAGAAAGCAGCGCTGGCGAAGGTTGAGGAGACCTACGCCGCCTACGACGCCGAGACCCGTTTGCGCGTCGGCAAGGATCCCGCCCGGCTCAAGCAGTTGAAGGACGCTTACGAGGCGGCTGAGAAGGCGGCAAACGAGTACGTGATTCCAAATGAATTCACCGAGATCGCCGAGTCAAACGGCGCGGCCGGGCTGAACGCGGAGACTTCCCTCGACTCCACCCAATACTTCTGGAGCATGCCGTCGAATCGCCTGGAGCTCTGGGCCTACATGGAGAGCGACCGGATCGCGCATCCGGTGCCGCGGCAGTTTTATCGCGAACGCGACGTGGTCATGGAAGAGCGCCGGATGCGCTCGGACTCGAGCCCGATCGGCCGGCTGGTCGAACAGTTTCTTGCGGCGGCCTACATTGCGCATCCGTATCAGCGGCCCGGCATCGGCTGGGAGAGCGATCTGCGCCACATCACGGCCACCGAAGCGGAGGCCTTCCACAAGAAATACTATGTGCCTGCAAACATGGTCATTGCCGTGGTCGGCGATGTGAAGGCGTCGGATACCATGCCAGTGCTCCAGAAGTACTTTGGCGCTATTCCCAGCGGCCCCAAGCCCGAGGAGTTGACGACGGTCGAGCCGCCGCAGACCGGCGAGCGCTCGGTGACCTTGCAGGATACGGCCCAGCCGATCTATGTCGAGGGCTACCACAAGCCGGACTACCGCGACCCGGATGACGCGGTCTATGACGCCATCCAGGACATCTTCTCGAACGGGCGCACCTCGCGGCTTTACCGCAGCCTGGTGCGCGACCAGCAGATCGCCGCGGCCGCCGAGGGATTCTCCGGCTTTCCTGGGGACAAGTACCCCGGGCTGTTCGCCTTCCTCGCGGTGCCGAACCAGGGTCACACCAATGAGGAGCTGCGCACGGCGATCCACAA
>CAXUND010000088.1:6917-13539 GCA_964252445.1 uncultured Acidobacteriaceae bacterium
TGCCGACCAACCGCACCTGGGCGGAGGTGAACTCTACCGCCCCGGCAGCTGCGGCTACAGCCACGGGAGGAACGCGATGAAGCGCAAGCTTGTGCTGGTCGCGTGCCTCGGGCTTTGTCTGCCGGCGGGACGGCATGCCGGTGGGCAGACCCACGTTGTGGTTCCGCCGGACGCGGCCGGCGCCAAGCAACATGCAGCCTGGGAATCGATCCCGGTGCCCCCGCTGAACGCCTTTCATCCGGCGCGTCCAAAGCGGATCGAGCTTACGAACGGCGTGGTGATCCTGCTGGAGGAAGATCACGAGCTGCCCTTCGTCTCCGGCTCCATCGAGATGCGCGGCGGCTCGCGCGATGTGCCCGCGGACAAGGTAGGCCTGATCGGTCTTTACGGCGAGGCATGGCGCACCAGCGGCACGGCGAAGAACCCGGGCGACGCGCTCGACGACCTGCTTGAATCGAAGGCCGCGAAGATCGAGACCGGGGGGGATATCGACTCGACCGCGCTCTCGTGGTCCTGCCTGAAGCAGGATGAGGACCAGGTGTACGCGCTGGCAATTGACCTGCTCGAGCATCCGGTCTTTTCAAAAGACAAGCTGGCGCTGGCGCAGCAGCAGGCGATTGCCGGCATTGTGCGCCGCAACGACGACGTTGAAGGCATCGCCGGGCGCGAGGCGCAGATGCTGGTCTATGGCGCGAAGAGCCCCTATGCCCGCGAGCCGGAGATTGCCACCGTCTCCGCCATCACTGTTGATGATCTAACTGCCTGGCACCGGAAGACGGTGAGCCCCAACAACATGATCATCACGGTCGAAGGTGATTTTGAGGCTGCGGCGATGGAGACAAAGCTGCGCGACACGTTCGGCTCGATGGCTGCGGCCGCACCGTGGCCGAAGCCTACTGGCGCATTTCCGGGTCCCACGCCGGGCGTCTACCTGGTCGACAAACCGGATGTGAACCAAACCAGCATCTGGATTGTCGGCATCGGCACCGAACGCAGCAACCCTGACTACTATGCGCTGCAGGTGATGAACGAGATCTTTTCCGGCGGCTTCGGCTCACGGCTCTTCCAGGATGTACGCACCAAGATGGGTTTGGCCTACTCAGTGGGCGGCGGGTACGGGGCCTCCTACGATCACCCGGGAAGCTTCCACGTGGTCGCCTCTACAAAAAGCACGACGACCATAGAAGCCACCAAGGAGATGCTGAAGGACATTGGCGAGCTGCGGACTCAGCCGTTCACCGAGGATGAACTCCGCTCCGCCAAGGACCAGCTGTTGAACTCGTTCATCTTCAAGTACGACACCCGGGAAAAGGTACTCGCGGCGGCGGCGCAGCTGGAGTTCTATCACTACCCGGCGGACCTGCTTGAACAAAGCCGCGCCGGCATCGAGCGGGTCACCATTGATGATCTTCAGCGGGTCGCCAGGAAGTACATCATGCCGGAGAAGCTGGCGGTGCTGGTGGTCGGCAACCAGGCGCAGTTCGGGCACCCGCTGAGCGAGCTTGGCCTGGGCCCGGCGCACCCGGTCGACGTGACCATACCCATGCCCGCGGGGATGCGCAACCAGATGAGCGGCGGAGCTGAGCAGTAGCTTCCCGCTCCAGCCACATCAGGCCACATCAGGAAAGAGGCCCTAGCCATGTCATTCGCAATCGCCATCATGGCCGCCGGTAAAGGCACGCGGCTCAAGTCCTCCCGACCCAAGGTGCTGCATGAGATCGGCGGCAAGCCGCTGCTGCGGCATGTGATTGACGCAGCGCTCAAGGTCGTTCCCGCAACCGACATTTACGTCATCATCGGCCACCAGGCGGAGCGGGTGCGGGCTGCGGTCGCGGCGACCGGGGTACGGTTCGTCGAGCAGACGGAGCAGCGCGGCACCGGCCACGCGATCCGAGCCGCGCAGGCCGCGGTCTCCGGCTATGACAGCCTGCTGGTGCTCTCGGGCGACGTGCCCCTGCTGCGCACGGAGACGATACTTGCGGTCCGGGACTTCCACCTTGCAGAGCGGGCTGCGATGACTATTCTTACGGCGACGCCCGCAGTGCCGGCAGGTTACGGCCGTGTGCTGCGCTCGAAGGCGTCGGCACCGGAGGTCTCGGCCATTGTCGAGCAAAAGGCGCTCACCCCGGAACAGGAATTGGTGGGCGAGATCAATTCAGGGATTTACGCCTTCCAGACTGGAGCGCTTTTTGCTCATCTAGGCAAACTCGAGGCCAACAACGCGCACGGGGAACTGTACCTGACGGACATGGCGCGCCTGCTGGTGGATGCGGACGAGCGCGTCGTGGCTATCAAGGCTCCAGAGGCGACCGAGGTGCTGGGCGCAAACACCATCGCGGAGATGATGCAGCTTGACGCCGCCCTGCGGCTTGCGACCGCCGAGCGGCTCATGGCCGCAGGCGTAACTGTCTTCCGCCCGGAGACCTCGACCATTGACGCCGGTGTAACCGTGGGCGCCGACACCGTACTTGAGCCTTATGTGCAGCTGCTCGGGGATACGCATGTTGGCAGCCACTGCCGCGTGCGCTCCTACTCGGTGCTTGAGAACTCGACCCTTGGCGACCACGTGCTGGTCCGCCCCGGCTGCATGCTTGAAGATTCAAAGGTAGGGTCGGGCGCGATCCTCGGACCCTACGCACATCTGCGGCCGCGCACCGAGATCGGGGAAGAGGCTCACGTTGGGAACTTTGTCGAAGTGAAGAATGTCCGTTTCGGCAAAGGCTCAAAGGCGAACCACCTGAGTTACCTGGGCGACGCGACCGTGGGTTCAGGGGTCAACATCGGCGCGGGCACCATCTTCTGCAACTATGACGGCGTGGCGAAACACCACACCGAGATCGGCGACGGCGTATTCGTCGGCAGCGATTCGGTACTGGTGGCTCCGGTCGCGATCGGCGAAGGAGCCTACATCGCGGCTGCCTCGTGCATCACCGAGGAGGTTCCGCCGAAGGCGCTTGCGCTTGGCCGCGCCCGGCAGGTGGTTAAGGAGAACTGGGTCACGAACAGGCGGGCGCAGGCGGCAGGCGGCAAGCAGCCAGGCAGCTAGAAAACTTTGCCCTCAGTTCCCTAGATCGGGCTCTCGATCGAGAAGCAGCAAGGCGTTGCGCAGGCGGATCCGCGCGGAGAAGAGAGTGTGCTGCACTTCCGACTCCGAGATCTCGACCAGCGACGCGACCTTCGCTCCCGGATAACCCTCGACGTCGCGCAAGAGGAAGATCAGCCGCTCGAGTGGAGGAAGAGTGTTCAGGGCCTCTTCCATGTCGGTGCGGCGCGATGAGGCGTGCTCGAGCCCGGCGGAGTGATCCGGCAGAGCCACAGGTTCTGCCTCGAGCGAGAAGCGCTTGCCCAGCTCTCCCACCAGAGCGCGATCCACGGTCGCGCCATCCGGATGCAGCTGCTGCGCAAAAGCGCTGACAAAGGTCCCGGTGAGGATGTCCTCGGCTTCCAGCTCGTTCGCCGTCATGTAGTAGCCCACGGAGAAGACCCGGTGACGATGGCTCTCAAAGACATCCCGTTGCTGCTGGGCCTCGGTGAGCTTGCTCACATCAGAGGCGACCATCTTGTTCTGGACTTCGGCAGAAAACTGGCGGTCAAGCTCAAACAAACAGGACTCCTCATACTTGGCGCGGTTAGATCACGGTTATCACCGCTCGATCGGGTTTCGCGTGAGGCTCGAAAGCGTGCCCCTTAAACAATTTTAAGTGCTTATCGGCCACAATAAGACTGCAGCCGTAGCTGCTGACGTGAAGTCGCGAAAACTGTTGCGGTGTCCAAGGAGAGTTGACGCGTTTTGTCGCAGGAGGAATAAAATCTGGACCGATTTGGGACGGCTGTCAAGGGTGGCGCTTGTTGCCGGCCCAAGCTTTGGTAACAACTTCACCGTTTTTGGAGTAATCTTTAACCGGTTGAAGGTGTGACTCTGCTCGTGACCTCCTCCACCCGACGAGCCGGAGCGCTACCTCCAGCAAAGGCCCTCATGGCAGCGGACAAAATTCTGGTTGTCGATGGGGATGCGGGCCTTTCGGCCGCGGCGCTGTCCGTGCTTCGCAAAGCGGGGTTCGAGGCGACGGCAGCATCCTCCGTTGCGACCATCTTCGACGAAATAGCCTCGACCGGATCTACCGTGCTGGTAGCCGATCCGCTCACCGCTCCCGCGCTGGGATCCTCGTTCCTGGAGACCATGCGCGTCCGGCACCCTGCAGTACCGGTCATCGTGGTGACGGCTGACAATGATGTGCCGACCGTCATCGAGACGCTGTCCAGGGGAGCATTTGACTATGTTCTGAAGCCTTTTACAGCCATCCGGCTGGCAGATTCTGCCCGCCGAGCCGCGGCTCATGGCCGTGCGAAGCGAGACGAGCAGAGTCAGCGCCTGAACCTTGAGCAACTGGTCGAAGCCCGCACCCACATGCTTCGACAGGCGGTTACCGATCTTGAACGCTCCTACGACATTACGCTCGAGGCACTTGGGGATGCGCTCGACCTGAAAGACGCCGAAACAGAAGGTCATTCGAAGCGGGTTACCGCTTATACCATTGCCTTGGCGCGGGCCATGGGCGTCAAAGGGGCTGAGCTGCGCATCATGGCGCGCGGCGCCTTCCTGCATGACATTGGGAAAATGGCGATTCCCGATGCAATCCTGCTCAAGCCCGGGAAGCTGAACGACGAAGAACGATCCGTGATGCGGGAGCACTGTCTCCGGGGATACCTGATCGTCAAGAAGATTCCCTATCTGAAGGATGCAGCCGAAATCGTCTACAGCCATCAGGAACACTATGACGGAACCGGGTATCCGCGCAGCCTGCAGGGCGCGGAGATTCCGCTGGGCGCGCGCATTTTTGCCATCGCGGATACGCTCGACGCGATCACGTCCGACCGCCCTTACCGGCTGGGAAAGAGCTTCTCCCACGCGAGCAACGAGATTGCGCGCTGCGGTGGCACGCAGTTCGATCCAGAGGTGGTTGAGCTCTTCCTCAAGCTCCCGACACAGATCTGGGAGGATTTGCGGGAAGAGATCCTTCGTCGCGGACGCTCGCTCACGGTTCCGCCGCCGATACTGACCGAGGAATCGCAGAACATCTGGCCCTCAGCATAGCCCTACGCCTCGCCGGCTCTCACTTGTCGAAGAGCGTGTACTGCTCCGGCTCAGCCTCGGGAGCTCTACGCAGTGCGGTCAACAGACGCCGGTTCCATAGCACCACCGCAACTCCGCCGAGGGCGGCTGAGCCAACCACGAACAGACCTACACCGACGGCGCTGCTTACTCCAGAAAACCATTTTTTGGCCGAGCCCAGCCGGTGCGGAACGGTCGGGGTGCTGGCTCGATCAACCAACTCGTCCGCAACTGCTTCATTCTGCAAGGATTGTACAGCGCTTACTTCGTTTTCCCTTCGCAGAGGCAATCCTCCTCGTGGTCGACGGGACCCATAAAATCCCGAAAATAGTAAAACGATGGTGCAATAATCCCAAAAAGTGGTATCTTTATTTCAATTCGAGGCATCTGTATCAGCATGAGCGAAGAGTGAGAGTGCTTGAAAGACCCTCTCATCCAGTAGCCACAGTTTAGAACCACAAGTTGCGTCACTGGCCTCCCGGCACAAACTGAATACCGTTTGTGCCGTCTTTTTTGCTCACCGTACTCTGTGCGAGTAGTCTTACATCTGGCCTGCGCCCTTGCGAAGCGCCAAGGAGTCCTGATGAAGCGAGCCATCCTATCTGCAGCATTGTTTCTGCTTACGGCAGCCGGTTATGCTCAGTGGTCCAATCCGGCCGACGATCTGCCGGCGTACCACCAGCAGCCGCCGCAGCACGGTCAGAAGCTGCCACCTGTTCTTGCCGGGCCGCAGCTTACAGGCGAGTACTTCCGCTATCCCTGGCAGAAGAAGGTTTACGAGGAGGCGGCGCAGGTGCAAAGCGTGATCTATCAGTTGCCCTGCTTTTGCCGGTGCGACAAGGCGTTAGGGCACCAAAGCCTGCATAGCTGCTTTGAGGGGACGCACGGCGCAGTCTGCTCGACCTGCGCGAAGGAAGGCGCTTACGCCTACCTGATGACGAAGCAGGGAAAGTCGGTGGCCGCGATCCGCGCCGGCATCGAGAAGAAAGAATACGAGCAGATCGATCTCGACGCTCTTTAGAGCCAGGCTGATGCGCGGCCACAGCCACAAATGGCGTGTAGCGTGCTCTTACGGCGCTGTTGAGTGTTGGTCCACTTCCATGGAAAGCGCTGCCACGCCTGCACGTAGAGTGTCTTGTTTTATACTGTTCTCAGGGGGCGTCACGGTTTCGACGGGATGGTTTGCGGCAAAGAGGCATGCCGGGGTCTGGGCACCCGTAATCGCCTGGAAAAACAGAATTGCCAACACTGAATTCGCACTCGCAGCTTAATTAATTAAGTTGCCGTTCTCCTGAGCTTTGTCTGCGGGCCCAGAGCGAACGTCATACAGCAGGCTGGTTGCCGAGGCTAGGTCCGGGCCGAGGCAATAAGATTTACGGGCTAGCGCTCTGTTCACCTTGTCCGTTCTGAGGGCAGAGAGCGAAGTCTCTGGAACGTGACTGAGCATGGAGCCTCTCTTTGTTACCGGCTATTTCGGACGCGGGTTCGACTCCCGCCGCCTCCACCATT
>CAXUND010000089.1:0-13475 GCA_964252445.1 uncultured Acidobacteriaceae bacterium
AGCCGGTCCTCGGGGCTCAGCACTTCAAAAACGGCCAGCGGCGGCGTCGTAGGAACCTGCTCGTACGGTGCATTTCGGTCGAGCACCGCCACATCCGCCACGCGATACCGGGTGGGGCTCACCTGGAGCCGCAGCTCCGGCAACCCGACCGTGTTCCACGCGCGCGCATGCTGGGCAAACCACAGCTGCACCGCCAGCTGCCACGCGGCGTGATCGCGTTCGCCCACGTTCCTCTCCTCCAGCACGCCATCGAGGTAATCCACATCCGGCCGGTACTCGCCCTGAAGATAGACCCCAAGCGGTACATCCGATGCCGTAATCATTCAAACCCTCCCCCCGCAACCTCTTAACCTAGCAACGCCCTACCTGCAACTACCACCGGGATACAGGGTGATGCGATGAGACATGACTCACGAAAGCGGATCGTGCACGAGTCGAACCGTCTGACCCTATCTCGCAAGCGAAGCCAAAGACATCGCTCTAACGAACCCGCTTCCGTATCTCATCAACGTCGAACGCGATGCCTCGTTCCGCGATCTCAAAATGCTCGCGCCGAATGAGGTCGCCGTTCTCAAACCGGTCAAAGCTGCCGGTCTCCGGCGTGACCAGCCAGATCTCAGGCACACCCATCGCGGCGAAATCCGCGAGCCGCTCCTTGACCCGGCTCAAGCGGTCCTCCGGGCTCAGCACTTCAAAGACAGCCAGCGGCGGCCGGGTCGGAATCCGCTCCCGCGGCTGGCTTGCAACGAGAATAGTGACGTCGGCGACACGATAATGCCTGGAACTTGTGTTAACGCGAAGTTCCGGGCGCACAACAAGGTCCCAAGCCTCTGCGTTCGCCGCAAACCACAACTGGATGGCTAATTGCCACTTCGAGTGATCTTCCTCGCCCAGGTTGCGCTCCTCGATCACCCCGTCGACATAGTCCACATCAGGCCGGTAGACGCTATGGAGATAAGTCTCAACAGGAACACGCGCTACGGTCGCCATGCTTCCTCCAGTAATTTCTTTGTACGCGCGGCATCGCGGCAAGGCAAGTTACTCGGAACAATCGCGGTGTCTTCTAGTCCCGTCCCGGAGGCCCCATGTCCCGAGTTCTAAGACATGGGACTGACCGGAACTCTTATCTTGCGCACCGAAGGGTTCCAACCAGGGTACAAGCGGCCGGCGAGAAAACCAGCCGTCGCATCCGGGAAGCTTCGTATCGCGATGGCCAGGCGCTACTCAAACTTTGGGGCTACCCCGCCGGTCTTGAGAACTCGACACCTGTTCGCGCCGTCGGACGAGTTGTCTGCCGAAGTATCTTCGTCATACGCCGCCTTTACTCATCTCCTCGGCAAGGTGTTCTGAGGCGCGCATCGAGAGCGCGAGGATGGTCATCGTCGGGTTCTGCCATCCTGAGCTGGTGAAACCGGCTCCGTCCACGACCCACAGGTTCCTGTGATCGTGGCTCTGTGACCACCGGTTGAGCACACTCTGCTTCGGGTCATCGCCCATGCGGCATGTGCCTACCTCGTGAATGCTGTACCCGGGAGGGTTGGGCAGCTTGTTCTGAGCCAGCACCTCAAAGCCTGCGTTGTGCGCGACCTCGCTCATAGTGTCGACAGCATCTGCCGCCATGCTGTACTCGTTGTCGCCATATCTGGTCTCGATATGCAGAACCGGGATCTCCCAGGCATCGGTCTTCTGCTTGTTGATGCGCGCGTGATTCTCATACCGCGCGAGCACTTCTCCCATGATCGTCATGTGGAAGCCGCTACCGGAGTACTCGTGCATCTTGCGGTCAAGCTCTTCACCATATGCGGCAAAACTGCTTGCGCCGATGGGGCCGAGGGCGCTGGTGACGTTGAGCGCATAGCCGCGGAGGAACTTATCGGATTTGTCGGAAATGTTGCGGAAGCGCGGGATAATTGCCGACCCGCCCATTAACTGCTTATTGGCCCTTCCTCCACGCGCTTCAGGTACGCTGCATACGAGCCCCGCGCCGTAGATCTGATCGCACAGATAATGACCGACCATGCCGCTAGAATTTGCCAGGCCGGAGTTCAGCAAGAGGCGGGTGCTCTCGAGCGTTCCCGCCGCCAGCACCACGACCCTTGCCTTGAGGGACATCTCCCGGTGCGACAGACGGTCGATGAAGGTGCAGCCGTTCGGCAGTCCTGTGTTCTTGTCTACAGTGATCCGGCTGACCACGGCGTTCGCAATGGAGGTCAGCTTTCCTGTAGCCTCTGCATCGGGCAGCAGCAGGTTGACCGAGCTTGCCAGTCCGTCGCGGCCCGTAGCACGCCTCTGCTTGCACACGGGTACACCCATGGGCCTGGCAGCAGCGATAAAGCGCTGCATGGATTCCGTCCACGGATCGTCGTCCAGGATGAAGTTGCCGTTGGGCATCTGCGGCGGCCCGTCCATGGCGCCGACCACCTGGAATATCTGCTCCACGCGCGAGTAGAACGGCGCAAGCTCTTGAGAGTCGAGAGGCCAGTCTTCGCCGAACCCATCGTGCGATTTGCCCTTCAACTCGTAGTCGCTCAATCGGAAGGACTGCCTCGACCAGAAGAGGGATCGCCCGCCGACCAGTCGAACCCGGACCCAGTTATACGGATGAGCCGGATCAAAGGTGTAGGGCACTTCTGACTCGTCGACCCACACGCTGGTATTGAATTCATTCGCCTGGAAGACGTGCTCCAGCTTTCCCGGCGGCTTGAATCCGCGAAAGGGCAGTTCATAGGAAGATTTTCGCTGTGCCTGGCGGGTAACATCGACGACCGGCCCGGCGTTCAGCATGACGCAGCGGATGCCGCGTTCTGTGAGGATCTTCGCGGCCATGCCGCCGGCGTGGCCCGATCCAATGATCAGTACATCTGCTGTCTCACTCTTCATGCACTTCTTTATTCCGGATAAGCACGGGTCTGATGAGAAGCTCGCGGAGGAGCCAGGGTCTGCGTAGGACGCGTGTGCACGCTGGTGGCGCGTTCGGCGTAAATGTCCGGATCAATGGGCGACCAGTAGAGTTGCATGGTACCCTCCTGGGCCTTCGCATCCAGACTGTCGAACCACACCTGCGAGTTGACGGTGGCGGCGCGTATGTCGGCATGCACGATGTTGACAAAGTCCGCATGCGTCTGCGTTGGAGGATGGTCTGTCATCCAGGTCTGCAGCCATGGCTTGATCAAGGTGTCCACCTGCTCCGGCTCGAGTTGTGCGAAAGGCTTCCTATAGCGCGATCTTGCCTCCGCATCCAGCCAGCTCAAGCCGCTCGTGTACAGAGATCCGCGCACAGACGGAGAGTGGCCAATCAGGAAGTCCAGGAACTCGGGTGTCTTCGCATCAAGTGCCCCGGGGTGAGCGGACGTGTGCGGAAGCATGGCGTCGGCAAGCCGGGTCAACGTCTCCATGTTGACAGGCGAGAAGTACGAAGGCACGGTCTCAGTGAGCAAATCTCCAGGCGTGGTGTGCGGTATGGGTGTACGCGCATTCAAGCCCAGGGTCCATGGGACTGGTGCCGGAAGAGCAGGTGCTGCGCTGTTGGTTTGCTGCGCCAGGAGCCACCTGGGAGTGGCGGCGAGCACAGCCATGGCCCGTAAGAACTCGCGGCGTTCCATCTAGCTCCCCTTCTGAGCTGACGATACACGGGCGCTTGCAAACTCGTCGAGAAGTCCGCCAAACCCTCTTCATCAGGCTGATCTGGCCTTCGCTAGCTATCCAGTCCTATTCCCTCGCTGATGTCTTTTCGGCGGCAAGTTCAAGTGCAGTCCTTAGCTTATCGATGTTGAATGGGAACGTGATGATGTCCATTCCTCCGTAGTCGAGTACTCCAGACCATCGCCGCGATATGCGCCCAGAGGCGAGGAATGCTGGACTTGCCGGGTCTTGATCCGAGTTCCGCAGGATAGTTTCTATCACGCCAACTGCATCCGCCGTTCTCCCTATGCGAAGAAGCAGAAACTTACAGGCTGCACCGCTCGGGTTGCAGGAGACACGCGCAACCTCCCCGCGCGCGGCTCTCTTCACTTAAGCTTGGCGAGCACCACGATGCAGGCGCCTCCCCACGAGTTCTTGCCTGCGCCCGGAGGCGGACTCGATTGCAGAGCGATGTATCCAACGTTCTTTGAACTCAAATGGAAACGCTTCTCAACGTAATCCCTCACGAGAATGGCCCGTTCGCGTGATTCGATCAACTGATCCGACGAGGTCTGCGCCTTTGAGTAGCCCTCGACCACGATAGGAGCGTTGACGATCGTAGGCCCCTCGCTCCCCACAAAGCTATCAATCTGCTGCTCCCCTGCTGCAGTCAGCAGTTGCCGTCCGCCTGAGTCGATCACAAATGCATCTTCCTCTTTGACCCAGGAGCGGGCCTTGCCCTGATCCCGGATGTAAGTACTGTTCCTGTACTCTTCCGGCGTCAGATCCTGAAGTGAGTAAAAGCCCCGTTTCTTGAAGTAGCCGCGAAAGAAGAACTCGTGTTTCAGGGCCTCCGTATCTTCTGCCATGTTGCTGGTGGCTACGTTGACGTTAGCCAGGGTCCCCTGGAGATTCTCGCCTGCCGTGCGGCCAACGGGGTCAGGACCCAGTGCCTGGCTCAAGGTGGTATTGAGCTGCTTTGTCGATTGGTCGAGCTGGGCCGAGGCATCGCGGATGTTGTCCATGGATTGATCTGCCTTACCGATCAGATTCCGCGACTGGAAATCGGTAACGATCTGGCCGGCCTGGACGGAGACCCCTTCGAGGTTGGCAGTTGCCTGGCGGGTGTTGGCCATCGTTCCCTTCAGGTCGTTGGTGATCTGCTGGTCTGTCAGTAAGGCGCCCACCGGGCCATGCCCCTGCCGTATGCCGGACACGATGCCGTTCGTGTTGTTGACCGTGCGGGTAATCGCATCAAGCGTCCCATCCAGGCGGCCGCGGACGTCGCCGATGGTCGCATTCGCCTGATCGATCGTGCCGCTTACCTTTTGCATGATGGCTGAGAGTTCAACCGGTTCTCTGCTTGGCAACGTGGCGCCGTCAGCGATTTCGCTCGCGCCATCACCTCCGTTATGTACCAGCAGGAACTTGTCGCCAACCAGTCCATCAGTTTCAACGGTCACCGTGGAATCAGCCCGGATCAGCGGCTTCAGCTTGTCGTCGATATGAAGTTGAATCCGGAACTTGCCGCTGGGATGGTTCGGGATATCAATCTGTTTGATCTGGCCGGCTTCATAGCCGGAGACGCGAACGCGCGCTCCCGGTATCAGCCCATTCACATTCCCCAGCTCCGTGTAGAGGGTCAACTGGTGGCTGAACGCTTTGTGCTGATCTCCTATCAAGAACAAACCGACAGCGAACAGGATCGTACCCAGGATGAGAAAGGCCGCAACCGCAGCACGGTAAGGTTTCATGGTCAGGGCTCCGAGAGTAGCTTGCGAACCGTGTCGTTGTCGTTCTGCTCTAGGTCGGCGAAGGAACCAAGGCCCACCAGCGCACCTTCCTCAAGAACGGCCACTTTGTCGGCGACCCGCCTGGCTCCTCGAACATCGTGGGTGACGATAATCATGGTCGTGTGCTGTTTTTGCTTGATCCCCAACAGCAGTTCGTCGATCTCAGAAGCGGTGATCGGGTCAAGCCCGCTACTTGGTTCATCGATGAGCATGATGCTCGGCCTGAGAACAAGCGCGCGGGCAAGCCCGGCTCGCTTCCGCATGCCTCCCGAAAGCTCCGCCGGCATCTTCTCCTTATCGGACTTGAGGCCAACCTGCTCGAGCGCTTCATCCACCCGTCTCTTGATTTCCTCAGCCGACTTATTCTTCTCCAGCCGCTGCAGGGGAAGAGCCAGGTTGTTAGAGATGCTGAAGGAGTCGAACAAAGCCGCGCTTTGAAAGAGAAAGCCCATCTTGCGGCGAACCCTGGTGAGATCGTCTTCATCGAAGCTGGCGATGCTCTCGGACTCGATCAGGATATCTCCCGCGTCCGGCTTCAACAGTCCGATGATGAGCTTTAAAGTTACGCTCTTGCCCACGCCGCTCCGTCCCAGGATGCAGAGTGCCTCCCCGCTTTCTACCTGGAACGACACGTCGGATAGTATGTTCCGTTCGCCAAAGCGTTTGGAGACCTGGCGAAGCTCGACCGCTGCCCCTGCGCTCATATGGCATGCTCCGGGAAGAAAAAGAAGATCAGCTTCACCAGAATCACATCGCTCAGAATGATCAGCAGGGAAGAGAGGACGACGCTCGAGGTTGCAGCTCGGCGAACGCCGGCGGAACCCTCGTTGATGGTGTACCCGAAGAAGCAGGAGACGGTTCCGATCAGCAGCCCGAAGACCGCCGTCTTGAATGTAGGCGGAATGAAGTTTGCAGTCTGAACAGACTTAAACGCCTCGCTCAGATAGAGCACCGCGGAGGTGCGAGAGCGGAAGATCTCCGCTACATACCCGCCGGCCAGACCTGCGAAATCCGCAAAAATGGTAAGCACAGGCATGGCAACGGCACAGGCCAGAATGCGAGGAACGACCAGGAACTTGACTGAGTCGATAGAGAGCGTCTCAATGGCGTCGATCTGCTCGGTGACCCGCATGTTTGCGAGTTCAGCCCCGATGCCTGCCCCCACTCTGCCGGCGATGAGCAGACCTGTTACCAGCGGCCCGAGTTCGTTGAAGAACGACATCGATTGCAGGCTCGGAATCATGGCTTCCGCGCCGAACTGCACCAGCGTACTTCGCGTGTGCAGGGTCGTCACCACGCCGATAGCGAAACCGGATGAAATCACAAGCGGCAGCGAGCGCCACCCGATCTCCGCGATCTGGATCGCCAGCTGACGCCACTCGTAGGGCGGGCGCAAGCCGCTGCGGAGAGAGGCAAAGGCAAAAAAGATGATTTCGCCGGCGAGTTCGAGAAAGTTCTTCAGGAGTGCCTCACGGTTTCACAATCCGTGCTTCAGCACGGGTCTGGCACATCCACCTGAATAGCCGTCTTCACACGAACCGGCCTCTGCAGCGGTCTTCATGCGTCTTTGATCATCGGGAGCGACAACGGATGCCGCGCTAGGAGTGCGCTAAAGGTTATGACGCGTTTTGTCGCTTGTAGCCGCGTTCTTCATGCTTGTCCTGTAAGGGGTATCATGCTCCAGAATGCCATCCAGCTGCGTCCTTCCACTCACAGTCGCGCTCTGCGTGCCCCTGCTTACCGGATGCGGTCCATCGGTGGCGAATCTTGACCAGATTGCAGGCTCGGGGCGGATCGATGAGCAGGCCCCGGTCAGGATCCACCTGGAGGCGGACATTGCCGCTCCGCCTGCCAAGGTGTGGGCGCTTCTGGTAAACGCGCCCGCATGGCCGCGCTGGGACGCAGATATTGCCGGCGTCTCCGTCACCGAGCCACTCGCGAGCGGTACCCGTTTTGACTGGAAGGCCGGCAGCCGAACCATCCACTCCGAGGTGCGTTTCTTTGAGCCTGAGCGTCATATCCTCTGGACGGGTAAGGTGCTGACTGTGAAAGCCATCCATGGCTGGTCGATCGAGCCCGCTCCCGGCGGCTATACACACGTCGTCACTGAAGAGTCGATGGACGGACCGCTGATGGCCACGGTCTTTCCCGCGGAGAAGCTCTCGGCCGCCGACGCGTCGTGGCTGGCAGCGCTGAAGCAGGCGGCCGAAAAGCCTTAGTCTGGATCGATGGCAACGTTGGTAGACGGGCCCGGGACTGCCTTGCAGAACCCGGCAGCGATCGCGGGGATGCGGGAGGCGCTGCTGGCCTGGTACCGGCGTCACCGTCGCGACCTGCCTTGGCGACGCACCTGTGATCCGTACGCGATCTGGGTTTCGGAAGTCATGCTGCAGCAGACCCGCGTCGCCGCGGTCATCGAGCATTACGTTCGCTGGATGAAGCGCTTTCCGACTATTCCGTCTCTGGCTGAGGCTGAAGAGCCGGAGGTCCTCGCTTACTGGAGCGGCCTGGGTTACTACCGCCGCGCCCGCTTCCTGCACGCCGGCGCCCGCGCCGTAGTCGCTGAGCATGGCGGACGCCTGCCTTGTCACGCCGAAGAGCTGAAGCGGCTGCCCGGCATCGGCGATTACACCTCCGCAGCTGTTGCCAGCATTGCCTTTGGCGAGCCCGTCGCCGTGCTCGACGGCAATGTCGAGCGCGTATTATTGCGGGTCGGCGGAGCGGCCACCGTGCCCCAGCTGCGCGACCGCGCGACGGCTCTGCTCAGCCCGGACCATCCCGGCGACCACAACCAGGCCATGATGGAGCTCGGCGCGACCGTCTGCCTGCCCCGGGCGCCGCTGTGCCTCGCCTGTCCGCTCGAGCCCTGGTGCCAGACGCGCGGCGAGCACCCGCTTGCGCCCCGCAAAGCAGCGCGGGTAAGCACACTCAGCTATGCGCTGGTCGAGCGCGAACACGAGGGCGCGATCGAGATCTTTCTCACCCAGCGCACTTCGGACGAGTCATTGATGCCGGGCATGTGGGAGCTCCCTCGTGCCGTTGCTCCCGATGCCGCGGCGCGCGTCCTCACCCTCCGTCATGCCATCACCGTGAACAACTACATAGTGCACGTCTATCGCGCCGGCAGTGCGGAGGAGACCACCGCTCCGGGAACCTGGACGCGCACCGAGCAGCTGTCGAATCTGCCGCTTACCGGGCTCGCCCGCAAAGTGCTCAAGCGCCTCGAACTCTGGTGCTAGCCGATCAGCGCCAGCCTGGCTCGTTTGCCGACCCGTACCGCGACCCGTGCCGGAAGTGTGCCAATCTCAACATGCGGCGTGGCCACCACCTCGCCGCCCACCCGAACGGCTCCCTGCTTCATCTTGCGGTTCGCATCCGTTGCCGAGTCGGCCATCCCCAGACGCACCAGCAGCTTGTCGACGCGGAGGGATGGAGCTCCTGCCGTCCAGCCCACATCCGCGGCTGCAACCGAAACCTCTTCAAGATCGGCCGGCAGCTCGTCCCGCTGAAACTGCCGCGCCCAGCCCTTGTCCGCCTCGGCCACCGCCGCTGCCGCGTGGTAGCCGGAGACGATCGTCCGCGCCAGCCGCTTCTTCGCTTCCATAGGGTGCAGCGTGCCGCTCGCAACGTCCGCCTGCATCGCGTTGATCTCGCTTGCGCGCAGGTCCGTCAGCAGCGTCCAGAAGCGCCACATCAGCTCATCCGAGGTGGACATGATCTTGCCGTACATCTCGCTTGCCGGCTCGTCGATACCGATCGCGTTGCCGAGCGACTTTGACATCTTCTGCACACCGTCCAGGCCCTCGATGATCGGGGTCATCAGCACGATCTGTGACGGCTGGTCGTAGTGCCGCTGCAGCTCGCGGCCAATCAGCAGGTTGAATTTCTGGTCGGTTCCGCCGAGCTCAACATCGCACCTCAGCGCCACCGAGTCATACCCCTGCGCCAGCGGGTACAGCATCTCGTGCAATGAGATCGGCTTCTCTTCCTGAAAGCGTTTGTGGAAGTCATCGCGCTCGAGCATCTGCGAGACCGTGAACTTGGCCGCCAGCCTGATGATGCCTTCAAAGCCCAGCCGGTCAAGCCACTCGGAATTAAACCTGACTTCAGTTTTATCGCGGTCCAGGATTCTAAACACCTGCTCGGTGTAGCTCTTCGCATTCTCGTTGATCTGCTCTCGAGACAGCGGCTTGCGGGTGACCGAGCGCCCGGTCGGATCCCCGATCAGGGAGGTGAAATCGCCCACCAGGAAAATGACCTGGTGCCCCAGCGTCTGGAAGTGTTTCAGCTTGCGCATCAGCACCGTGTGTCCCAGGTGCAGGTCGGGCGCGGTCGGGTCAAAGCCTGCCTTTATCCGCAACGGCACGCCTGTCTGGCGCGACTTCTCCAGCCGATCCCGCAAGTCGGAGACACGGATGATCTCTGCGGCGCCCTTCTGCAGCAGGTCAAGCTGTTCATCTACGGGCGGAAACTCGCTCAGCTCCGGCGCATCAGAAAGAAAAGAGGGCATAAGACTCTTAGTATAGAAGGCCCCTGCTTGAGGTAGATCGCCGTTGTCTTGTAGCACGGCTGCCCGCCTGATGCTCGCGATCGGTAAGCAAGAAGATCCTGAAGACGGAGGGTCGGCAGGGCTACAGGTGAGCTGCTCGCTTGCATCGAAGCAGGCACAATGAAGCCCGATAGCCATGCCCCGAAGACCTGCCTGCGCTGCGGCCGCACTATCGAGTGGCGTAAGAAGTGGGAGCGCGATTGGGAGAACGTCCGCTACTGCTCGGACGCCTGCCGTTCAGCAAGACTGACGAGCACGGACACGGCGCTGGAAGCGGCGATCCTCACCCTGCTCGATGCACGTGGGGCAGGGAAGACGATCTGCCCGTCTGAAGCCGCGCGCACCGTCGCCGGAGCCGACGATAAGACCGCATGGGAGCCGCTCATGGAACCTGCAAGATCGGCCGCCCGGCGCCTGGTTGCCGCAGGCCGTATCCTCGTCACCCAGGGAGGCCATGTGGTTGACCCTTCCCGCGCCCGCGGGCTCATCCGCCTCAAGAAGGCCTGAGACCCCTGCACCCGTAGGCGCAGTCTACCCGCCGCACAGCCTTCAGCCGCAAGCGCCCCGGCAGCCTCCTGCGTGGAGTACGTTGCTCGTTCAGGCATACTGTTCGTCATGGACGCCGAACGGGTGCGCGCCTTTGTGCTGGCGCTGCCGCATGTGGAAGAGACCCAACAATGGGGCGATAACCTGGTCTTCTGGGTGGGCGACAAGGCGATCGGCGGCAAGATGTTTGCTCTCCTCAGCCTGGAGCCGGGCGGCGGCCACTCGAACGTCGTGCTCTCGCTCAGCGCCGGCCCCGAGCGCTTCAACGAATTCCTCGAGCAGGAAGACATCATCCCGGCGCCGTACATGGCGCGCCTCCACTGGATCGGCCTGCAGCGTTGGGACGCGTTGCAGGCGCGGGAGCTTGAAGCCGCACTTACCGCGGCGCATGCGATGACCTACGCCAAGCTGCCCAGGCGCGTGAAAGAGGTGCTCGCGCTGCCGGCAACCGCGCGCAAAAAGCTGATCGCCGAAAAGCGCAAAACACTCGCTGCTCCTGGGCAAAGCTCGGCGCGCTGATGCGCCCTACAATTTCGTTGAGGTAAGGACCTTGCGCATCATCTCATTGCTCGCGAGCGCCACCGAGATCGTCTGCGCCCTGGGCGCGGGCGACAGGCTCGTCGGCCGCTCGCATGAGTGCGACCATCCGCCCTGGGTGCGGGCGCTGCCCGCCTGCAGTGAGCCTGCCTTTGACGTGTCGGTCTCAAGCGCCGCGATCGACATGGAAGTTCGACGACGGCTGCGCGCGGGCGAGCCACTCTACATCCTGCACAACGAGCTCATCTCGAGCCTCCACGCCGACCTCATCCTCACGCAGGAGCACTGCGAGGTCTGCGCCATCACGCCCGATGATGTTGTCCGCAGCGGCGCCTGCGCCGCTGGGATGGAGCAGCTGGCGCTCTCGGCCTTTACCCTTGCAGACATCTTCGACGGCATCCTCAGGATCGCGCGCGCCATCGGCCGCGAAGACCTCGGCCATTCGCTGGTCGCCCGCGAGCAGGCGCGCCTTGAAGCAGTCCGCGCTGCCGCGGCACGCTTTCCACGCAAATCTGTCGTCCTGGTCGAATGGACCGAACCGATCTTCGCCATGGGCAACTGGGGCCCGGAGCTGATCGAGGCTGCCAACGGTGAGCTCTTGCTCGGCCACAAGGGTGAATACTCCTCTGCCATCGCCGCCGAGGCGCTGGGCGACGCCGACCCCGAGTACCTGATCGTCGCCCCCTGCGGCTTCCCGCTCGAGCGTAGCCTGTCGGAGCAGGCGACGCTCGCGCGCCTCCCGTTCTGGAGCGAACTCCGCGCGGTGCGCGAGGGCAAGGTCGCCTTTGCCGATGGCAACCTCTTCTTCAACCGCTCCGGCATGTCTGTGGTGGACACGGCCGAGATCATCGCCGAAATCCTGCACGGCTGCTCCTTCAGCGCTCTGACGCAAGGGCGAGCCTGGCAGTGGATGGCGTCGATCGAAGCAGTCAGCGGGGCATTTGCCTTGGGTGCGCCGCTTGGTTAGCTTCGAGAGATGGTTTCCTTGTCACTCGAGGGAAAAGTCGCGCTGATCACCGGCGGCTCACGGGGCATCGGCGCTGCGTGCGTACGGCTGTTTGCCGCGGCCGGCGCGCGGGTCATCTTCAACTATCGTTCAGCGCAAACCGACGCCGATGCACTGGTCGCCGCCTGCCCCGGCGCCGTTGCCCTGCAGCAAGAGCTGTCTAGCGCAACGGAGGGTCGCCTGCTGGTGGAGCGCGCCGCTGCTGTCCACGGCCGCCTGGACGCGCTGGTCGTGAACCACGGCATCTGGCCTGCGCACGACGCGCCGATCGCCGGCATGCCGGAGGTGCAGTGGCGCGGCACAATGGGCATCAATCTCGACTCCGTCTTCGGCCTGGTGCAGGCCGCGGTGGCACGGTTCAAGCAGCAGGGACGGCCTGCATCGGGCGAGGCGGCTGGCCACATCGTGCTGGTCAGCTCCACAGCGGGGCAGCGCGGCGAGGCCTTTCACGCCGATTACGCTGCCTCAAAGGGCGCGCTGATCTCGCTCACCAAGAGCCTGTCGAGCGAGCTCGCCCCGGAGGGCATCTACGCGAACTGCGTGGCGCCCGGCTGGGTCGCGACCGATATGTCCGCGCCTGCGCTCGGCGAGCCGACCTCGCGCGACCGCATCTTCTCGACCATTCCGCTCGGCCGCGTAGGTACGCCGCTTGAGGTCGCTGGTCCCATTTTGTTCCTGTGCACGCCGCTTGCCGGCTTTATGAGCGGCGAGATCGTGAACGTCAACGGCGGCGCCGTGCTCGTCGGATAATGGAAGCTATGAGGACAAGTCTCGCCGCCGCGCTGCTGCTGGGCGCTTTTCTAACCGCTGCACCCGCGCAGCAGATTTCGAAGGAGGACCAGGCCACCGCGTTGAACGAAAAGCAGGCGCATGCGGCGCTCGACGCGATGGTCGCCGCACTCGGCGGGCAGAAGTGGCTGGCTCTGACCAGCGCCTACTTTGAGGGCCGGACCTCGAGCTTCTACCAGGGCAAGCCTACCGGCGCAATCGCCGACTTCTACATCACCCGCGCCTATCCTGATCGCGAACGTGTCGAGTTCACCAAAAAGCATGACGTAGTCTCGATCTTTACCGGCCAGGGTGAGAAGGAGTCAGGCTGGGAAATCACCTACAAGGGGAAGAAGGAGCTGCCCGCAGACCAGGTTGCCGACTACTTTCGCCGGCGCGATCACTCGATCGAGATCATCGTTCACACCTGGCTCAAAGATCCCGGAACCGTCTTTATCTTCGACGGGCAGCGGATGGCGGAGCGGCACCTCACCGACCAGGTAACCTTGATCTCATCTGCAAACGACAGCGTCACGATCCAGATGGATGCGGAAACGCACCTGCCGTTGCGCCGTACCTTTCAGTGGCGCGATCCCCTCTACAAGGACAAAAACGAAGAGGCCGACGAGTACGACGACTACCACACCATCGAGGG
>CAXUND010000090.1:0-13403 GCA_964252445.1 uncultured Acidobacteriaceae bacterium
GCGTAGCGGATGTCGGCGAGAAAGGTCTGCATGCGTGCTCCTTATTCGGACCTGAGTGCGGTGGCGGGATCGATCAAAGCAGCACGGCGCGCGGGAAGTAAGCCGGCGCTGAGAACGGCAACTCCGATCAGCGTTGAGGCGGCGGCGAGCATGGCCAGCGAAGGGGTGTGCAAGGAAGCCACAGAGGCCTGCAGCACGCGTCCCGACGCCAGTGCCGCACCCGTGCCGAGGAGGAGCCCGAAAGCAAGCATCGCGCCGGTCTCTCGCAGCAGCAGGACAAAGATCAATGAACGGGAGCAGCCGAGCGCCAGGCGCACCGCCAGCTCGCGCGTGCGCTGCGACACCGAGAAGGCGATGACGCCGTAGACGCCTACCAGCACCAGCACCAGGGCGAGAACTGCGAGGCCGGAGAGCAGAGCGCTATTGAGGCGCGGCTGTGCAAGCGCGTGATCCACTTGGTCGGCGAGCGCGCTCACCGGGCCAAGCGCCGCACCTGGCTCAAGCCCGCGCAGCACGGAGCGGAGTGCAGGTTCGACGGTTGCGGCGGGAAGCGCCGTACGCACCACGAAGTGCATTGCCGGCCAGCCGCCATCCTCGGGGGAGTCGATCTCCGGCGCGGCGGCCCGGGACAGATCGCCACCTGTACCATGAACGTCACCGGTAACACCGATGATTTCCGCCGCCATGGTTGCGGCCCGGGGACCGCTGTCAGCACCCAGGTTGAAGACCAGCCGCTCGCCGACGGCACTCTGCTGGGGAAAATAGCGGGCGGCAAAGCTCTGGTTGACAAGCACGACCGGCGGCGCTCCCGGCTGGCTGTCGCGCGCGGTGAAGATGCGCCCGGCAAGCAGAGGAATCTGCATGGCCTCGAGGTAATCCGGCGTGATGCTGCGACCCTCGGCCGAGACCGCATCATGATGCAGGGTAGGCGGATGGCCGAAGATGTCAGCCGTACGCTCGACCATGAACGAGTCCAGCGGCAGCGCGCTGATCGCGCCCGCGGACTCAATGCCCGGCAGCGCGTGGATGCGCTGCTCAAACTGCTGAACGAACTCGTGGACCTTGGCAGGTTCGGTGCCGAACGGCAGGTGGACCGCAGTTGAGAGCACATGGGTCGGCTGATAGCCGAGGGGAGTCTCAAGCGTGCGATAGAGGCTCTGCAGCAGCCCCGCGGCCAGCGTCACCAGGACGAGGGCAAGAGCGATCTGCGCGGTCACCAAGCCGGGTCCCGATCGTCCCGAGCCTGCGGCTACGGTCCGCGCAGCGACAGCGCTAAGCGCGGGCGTGCGACCCAGATCGAGGGCCGGCGCCACGGCGCAGAGCAGTCCGGCACAGATAGTCACGGCGATCGTGACAAGAAGTGTTGAAGTGTCGAGGTGGGGCTTATCGAAGCTGAGCAACACAGGCGGCAGTGCGGACGAAAGCACGCTTAGCAGGCCTGCGGCGAGAAGCACCCCGAGCGCTGCGCTGAAGCCGAGCAGCAGCAGCGACTCGGTGAACAGCTGCTGCAGCAGTCGCGGAGTCGAGACGCCCAGGGCACGACGAATGGCCATCTCCGGGCGCCTGGACGCGTTGCGCGCCAGCTGCAGCCCGGCGATGTTGGCGCATGCGATCAGCAGCAGGATGCCAACCGCGGTGGAGACGACGATCACGCCCTCGCGGTAGCTGCCCAGGATCTGAGAACGAACACTGGTGCAGCGGAACCCCCATTCTCCATCAGTCGCTGGATAGCTGCGCGCGAGCCGCGCGGCGAGCACCTTGGTGCTCTTCTCGGCGTCTCGGAGAGTACCGTCGGCAAGCCGGCCGATCACATTCACGAAGCGCGTCCCGCTCCCTCGATATCCCTGAAAGTCCTGCGCGAACAGGTGAGCCGGTTTCCACAGTTCGGCGCCCGCCGGATAGTCAAAGTGCTGCGGCATGACGCCGACGATGGCGGTGGCCTTGCCCGCTAGCAGTACGTGGCGGCCCACGATCGCGGGGTCCGCTCCGAAGGCGCGCTGCCAGAGTCCGTAACTGATCACGGCGGTCTCGGCTGCGCCGCGTGCATCATCAGCGTCGGTGAAGATGTGCCCCAGCAGGGGCGCGGTCGCGAGCACGGTGAAGAACTCACCGGAGGCTGCCGCAGCCGTGGTCGCGAGTGCTGCATGGCCGGCGATGATCAGCGTCGGCTGGTCGAAATAGTAGAAGGCCGAGCTCGCGAGCAGCTTACCCCGCCCCTCGACTGCCGGCGCTTCCGCAAGGTCAGCCGCACGCGCGACGGTGACCAGGCCGTTGGTCTTAAAACCCTTGAGGCTAATGTCCGAGATGGAGACAAGCTGCGCGGCTCCCGGGTAGGGCGTCGGGTTCAACAGCGTCGCCCGCAGCACACTGACCATGGCACTTGTCGCACCGATGGCCAGCATCAGCGTGACCACGGCAGTTGCGGTGAAGCCGGGCGCACGCTGAAGCTGGCGCAGCGCGAAGCGAGCGTCCTGGAGGAGCGCGCCCACGTTACACCTCGGCCAGCAGCTGCTGCAGCTCGCCTTCGGCGACCACCTTGCCGTCGAAGAGGTGGACCTGGCGTTCGGCATGGGCGGCAAAGCGCGGGTCGTGGGTCACCATGCAGATGGTGGCGCCCTCCTGGTGCAGCTCCTGCAGCAGGCGCATGACCGCCTCTCCATTTTTGGAGTCGAGGTTGCCGGTCGGCTCATCGGCCAGCAGGATCGACGGCGCTCCAGCGAGCGCGCGGGCGACAGCGACGCGCTGCTGCTGGCCGCCCGAGAGCTGCGCCGGGAAGTGGCGCATGCGGTGCGCCATGTTCACGCGCTCGAGCGACTCCTGCACCCTCCGCTTGCGCTCGGCGGCAGGCATGCCGGCGCGGTAGGTGAGCGGCAGCTCGACATTTTCGGCGACCGAAAGATCGCCGATCAGGTTGAAGCTTTGGAAGATGAAACCGATCTCCTGGTTGCGGATGCGCGAGCGCTCGGCGAAGTTGAGGTTCGCGACCTCCTTGCCGTTGAGCGTGTAACGGCCGCTGGAAGGGGTATCGAGCAGGCCGACAATCGAGAGCAGGGTCGACTTGCCGCAGCCCGAAGGGCCGGACATGGCGACGTACTCGCCCTTGTGGATCGAGAGGTGCACGCCCGAGAGCGCGTGTGTCTCGATCTCGTCGGTGTAGAAGACCTTGGTCAGCTGCTCAATATCAATAATGGTGTCTGTTGGCATGCTCTCCTCGCGTTTCCGTTATGACTTCATTCAAAGGTCTTTGCGCCGAAGGCGCGTTTGGCCGCACCGCAGGTGCTTAGTTGAGTCGAATGTGGTCGTTCGCGTCCCATCGCGACATGTCGGAGAGGATGACCGTGTCGCCCTCGTTCAGTCCCTGCAGCACTTGAATGTTGTTGACCGAGGCGCGGCCGACCTTGACCGGGACCCGGGTTGCCGTCTTGCCGTCGGGAGAAAGCTTGAACAGCGAGACGGTGCTGTTCTCGTTGCCCATCGCCGGGCGGCCGACCGAAAGCACGTTGCCCATGCGTTCGAGATCGATGGTGCCGTCGACCGAAAGATCAGGCCGCGCGCCTTGCGGAAGCGCGCCGGCTAACTGCACATCGACAGTGACGGTTCCGTTGTGTACCGCCGGATCGACGCGGCTGACGGTGCCGTCAATCACGCCGTTGTGGGTGTCGATCTCCGCCGGCTGGCCGATCTGGATGTCTCGCGCCTGGGTCTCGGCGATGTTGAGCGACGCCTTCAGCTGGTCAGGCTGCACGACCTTGGCCAGGGTGATGCCGGGCGCGACGTGTTCCCCAACCTGGTGCGGCAGGTCGACCAGCACGCCCGCGATACCCGCGCGGACAGTGAGCGCGGCTCCCTGCTTGCGCTTCAGATCAAGGATGGCCTGCGCCTGCTCGACCTTGGTCTGCTGTACGGCGAGCTGGGTGGCAATCGCCTTCTCGTTGAGGTCGAGCCGCTGGTGTTCGAGCGAGTCGCGGGTGTCAAGCTCGTCAGATTTCCCCTTGGACGCGTTGTAGGTGAGGCCGCTGATAACGCCCAGGTCGTAGAGTGATTTGTCGGTCTGCGCCTGCAGCCCGGCCTGCTTGTGGTCAGCGCCAACGGTCGCAGCCGCGGCCTTCTGGTTCATCAGGTCCGAGTTCAGGCGCGCGCGAACGTTCTGGTAGTCCGCCTGTGCGGCTTTCACATCGAGCTCGGCGTTGAGAAGCTCCTGCTGCAGCTGCGGGTCGACCAGCTCCATGAGCGGCGTGTCGGGCTGCACCTTGGCGCCCGGCAGGACAAGGATCCTTACCACTGTGGCCTCGGTCTCGGCCGGAATCAGCCGGATGCGGTCCTCACGCGGAACCAGCGTGCCCGGACCGCGCACCTGCCGCAGCAGCGGCCCCAGCTTGACTGTATCGGTGTAGAGCGTCGAGCGATCCACCGACGGCGCGGCCGGCTTGAGCCTGGCGATGTACCAGCCTGCAACCGCCAGCAGCACCACGCCGAGTGCAGCAAAGGTGATGCGCCGCCGCTGCTTGGTGCGCCGGATGTCTGGGCGAGCGATATCCATGTGCCGGTGTACGTTGCACGGTCCAGGCCAGTTCCAGGCGAGTGGCGGGTAGGCGTCAAACCCTCGTCGTTCCTGCGGTTTGCAAGTTTCCGGTGCTGTCCGAAGCAGCTTTACGCTGTCCGGCTACGGAAGCGACTGCCCGCGAATGGACGGTAGACAGCTCGGAGACAGCGCCCCGCTTTATACATTGCTTATGCCGTTTTCGGTCTAATCGAGGAGGCGTTCTGCCGGCAGGAATCAACTGTTCTTCGGCATGGATCTTATCTGTATGTTCTGAATTGTCCGGCATCCTGCTCCTCATGGTCGGCAGTTCGCCCTTCCATGAGGGACTTCCGTGCTTTTTCTCGCTTGAATAAGGGAGCTGATGAACTTCCTGAACCGCGTCATTGCCACACCCCTTGGTATAGCCACGCTGCTGTCGACTGCTGCTCTTCTGGAGGTGTTCGGGGATGCCTGCTTCCAGGCCGGGCTGCATCGTTCGGCGGGCGCGCCCCGAGCCATCTGGTTTGCTCTGGGCTGCGCTGTGCTGACGACCTACGGCCTGCTCGTCAACGTGCCTCGATGGGACTTCGGCAGGCTGCTGGGAGTCTACGTGGTCCTTTTCTTCCTGGTTGCGCAGGTGCTGGCGAAGCTGCGTTTCGGTCAGTCGCCGACACCCGGGATCCTGGTGGGCGGCGCCTTGATCGTAGCCGGCGGCGGAGTGATCTACTTCTTCAAGTAGTTCCCCTCCCAGTAAGTGGTGCAGCGGAGACAGTAGAATGGGCGAGCTCCTCTGGTGGAAACGGAAGCTGCCCATGAAGTGTTTGCTGGTCGCTGTAGCCATGCTCGCCTTGAACCTCCTTTATCCAACAGCCGGTGCGCAAGTGTCATCCGCCAGAACTCCAGGCCTGGTGAATGGCTACGAGCCCAAGTGGTGGAAGGAAGCGGTCGTCTACCAGATCTATCCGCGCTCGTTCAAGGACTCGAACGGCGACGGCATCGGCGACCTGCCCGGGGTCACGTCGAAGCTTGACTACCTGCAGCAGCTCGGTGTGAACGTCATCTGGCTGTCGCCGCACTTCGACTCTCCGAACGCGGACAATGGTTACGATATCCGCGACTATCGCAAGGTGATGGCTGAGTTCGGCACCATGGCGGACTTCGACCGGATGCTGGCCGGTATCAAGAAGCGTCACATGCGCCTGATCATCGACCTGGTGGTCAATCACACCTCGGACGAGCACAAATGGTTTGTCGAGAGCCGTAAGTCGAAAGACAATCCCTATCGCGATTACTACATCTGGCGCGACGGCAAGCCGAACCCGTCTGACCCGGACCATCCTCTGCCTCCGAACAACTGGCCCAGCTTCTTCTCCGGCTCTGCCTGGCAGTATGACGAGGGGACCAAGCAGTTCTACCTGCACCTGTTCGCGGTAAAACAGCCGGATCTGAACTGGGATAACCCGAAGGTGCGCGAGGATGTGTTTTCGCTGATGCGCTTCTGGCTGGACAAGGGTGTAGACGGTTTCCGGATGGATGTGATTCCGCTGATCTCGAAGCCTTCAGGATTGCCCGATCTCACTGCCGAGCAGTTCAAGAATCCTCCGCTGGTGCTGGCCAACGGTCCCCACCGCGACGAGTATCTGCAGCAGATGAACCGCGAGGTGCTGTCGAAGTATGACGTGATGTCGGTGGGCGAAGCCCTCGGTATCTCGCTCACGCAGACGCCCGAGATCGTGGACGCGAACCGGCACGAACTGAACATGATCTTTAACTTTGACGGCGTGCGCGTGAACCGTGGTGCGGGCTACCTCTACCGCGACTGGAAGCTGCCGGAGCTCAAGGCGATCTATGACACGCATGCAACCGTGCTCGGCAGGAACGACTGGGACACGGTCTTCCTGTCGAACCACGACAATCCGCGGCTGGTGTCAAACTTCGGCGACGACTCGACGCCGGAGGCTCGCGCCGCCTCGGCAAAACTGATCGAAACCATGCTGCTTACGTTGCGCGGAACGCCGTTCATCTATCAGGGCGATGAACTGGGCATGACGAACTATCCGTTCGAGCGGCTTGAGCAGTTCGACGACATAGAGGTAAAGAACGCATACAAGGCCTATGTGACTACGGGAAAGGTGCCGGAAAAGGACTCTATCGCGGCGGCTGCGCGCTTTGGCCGTGACAACGCGCGGACACCGATGCAGTGGGATGCCACCGCGCAGGCCGGGTTTACGACAGGAAAGAAGTCATGGCTCGCGGTCAATCCGAACTATGTGTCCATTAACGCGAGGGCGGAGCTGGCGCACCCGGACTCGATCTACCACTACACACGGAAGATCATTGCGCTGCGCGCGAAGACGCCTGCGTTTGTTTACGGCGATTACGCCGATCTCGATCCTTCTGACCCGCACGTGTTTGCCTACACCCGCACGCTGGGTGCAGAGAAGTATCTCGTCGTGCTCAATTACTCGAGGACTCCCGTGAGATACACGTTACCGGGATCGCTCAAGGCCGGAGCGCTGCTGATCAGCAATTATCCGGGCGTACACGAGGAGACGGGAGCGCTGTCGCTTGAGGCCTGGGAAGCGCGCGTGTACAAGCTCTAGCTGCTGTTGATCAGCCGCCGGAGTTGGGGTGAAAGGATGGGCCGGTATCTGGCCTGGGCGGCGGCGGAGGAGCCGGCGGTGGCGGTTCCACACCGATGACCTCGAACCTGAGATTTGCAGTAGAGCCTCGCGCTCAAGGTTCGGGTCCCAGGCGCGGTACACCTCACCAAAGGCGCCGTGGCCCACCCGCTCACGCAGCAGGAAGGGGCCCCAATGCTCGCGAGCCGCCCCAATCTCGACAGGAATCGTCACTTCCGACTGCTGCGACAGGGTGGGGTCGTCAGACATCGTCCATGGTCCACCGTCCTCAGCGAGCGCCGCCCGGGGAGACGTTTTGCGCAGTGGCCTTCAGTATAGGAGCGCACCGCCGGGGAGGCTAGGCGGAACGCGATCCAGTGCTAGACTGGGCCAAATGCCCGCGTACTTGTTGAGCACCTCTGAGGTCATCGAGTGATCACCAAGGTAGAGGCGCCGGCGCGGCTGGTACTGACCGCGGGCGACCAGACCCGCGTGGTGCTCGTCGATCACGTGCCGTTCACGCTGGGGCGTCTCGCGGGCTCTGACCTGCACCTGGAGCAGCAGCAGGTTTCGCGCGAGCACGCCGTCATTGACCATGACGGCGATCACTACTTCATCGTCGACAGGGGGAGCCGCCACGGCACGTTCGTAAACGGCATGCGCACGGAAAAGACGGGTCTGCGCACCGGCGACCAGATTCAGCTTGGATCGACCAACGTGATGCTGCTCTTTGAGGCGGAGGCGGCGGAAACCACGGCGCGCACCTTGCTCGCCAAGGTGACGCAAGCCGATGGCGGGTCTGAGCTCGAGAAGTTGTCGCTGTTTCTGCAGGCAGCCAAGAGCCTCAACAGTACGCGAGTCCTGAGCGAGGTGCTCAACACGCTGATCGAGTACGCGCTGAAGCTGACCGGTGCCGAGCGCGGCTTTGTCTTCCTCGGCGATACGCCTGCCGACTTTGTGCTCGCCTGCGGGAGGACGCGCGACGGGCTGCCGCTGTCGGACGGGTCCAAGATCTCAAACTCGATCGTGCGCGACGCCGTGACCTCGGGTCTGGCATTTGTGAGCGGCGACGTCACCGGGGACGGGCTGGCCATCGGACGCGACAGCATCGTCGTCAATGAGCTGCGCAGCGTCATCGCAATTCCGCTGCGCGCAGCGGTGTCCAACTCTGCTGCCGACCGGCTGGCCGGTCTGCTCTATCTCGACAGCCGCACCCTGACCTCACACCTGAATGGCGTCAGCAAGGAGATATTGAACGCGATCGCGACCGAGGCGGTGACCCTGCTTGAGAACGTGCGCATGGTCGAGCTCGAGCGCGCGGCCATGCTGGTGCGCAAGGAGCTCGAGATTGCAGCAGAGATCCAGCACCGGCTGATCTCCTGCAGCCTGCCGCAGTTTGAGTATGCGCAGCTCGCGGCGAAGACCGTCCCTTGCCTTGAGGTGGGCGGCGACTTCTATGACGTCATCCCGGTCGACGACGGCTTTGTCGCGATCCTCGCCGATGTATCCGGCAAAGGCATGTCGGCGGCGCTGCTGGCCTCGATCATCCAGGGCATGATGTTCGCGATGGTCTCAGGCGGCTCGAGCGTGGTTGAAGCAGTGAGCGCGGTGAACTCGTTTCTGCGGGCGAGGGTCTCGGGCGAGAAGTACGCGACCATGGTGGCTCTACACATGAGCGCGAGCGGGGCGGTGGAGCTGGTGAACGCCGGGCACGTTTCGCCGGTGGTTTGGACGCCGGATGGAGCGGGCGCGGGACAGCTCGAGATCATCAAGGATGGCGATATGCCGGTAGGATTGATCCCCGGCGCCGAGTTTCACGCCGTTCGCTTCCAGATGGAGCCGGGCGCGCGGGTGCTGCTCTTGAGCGACGGCGTGACGGAAGCTGAAAACCCGGAGGGCGAGGAGTTTGGCGTGGCCGGCGCGGCCGCGCAGCTGTCCGCCTTCCATGCGGCTGAAGCGGTGATGACCGCGCTGGTCGCGTACTGCCGGGGCGTCAAGGCCGCGGATGACCGCACGATTTTGTGTATCGAGCGGGCAGGGTAAGAACGAGGCGAGTCGCAGGCGAAAGCTATACTAGAGGCGATCTAAGACGCACTGTGATGTTGAAGGTGTCGAAAGCTCCGGTTGGAAAGGACGTGCCACGATGACCATTGAAATACATCAACCAGAGCTTGAGGCTTTGATTCAGCAGCGAATGGCGAGCGGCAGATTCCAGAGTATTGAGGATGTTCTGCTTCAGGCTCTCAAAACCTCGCCGGACGCCGACATGCCGCCGATTGATACCCCTCGTAAGCAAAGCTTAACGCAGTTCCTCATGGAATCCCCGCTGGCTGGCTCTGGCCTCGACTTTGAGAGAATCCGAGATAACCCGCGGCCAGTCGAGTTCTAAACTTTGTACCTAATCGATACGAACGTCCTCTCCGAATTCGCCAAGCCCTTCCCAAGCCCGGATGTAAAAGTCTGGTTCGACGAAGCTGATCCGGACACCCTGTTCGCCAGTGTGATAACGCTCGGAGAAATACGGCTCGGCATTGAGGACATGCAGGCGGGGAAGCGGCGTACCGAGCTGGAAGGATGGGTCGAGAATGGTTTGCCCGCATGGTTTGCTGCCAACCTGCTGCCTGTCACCAAAGGAATTGCCGACCGCTGGGGGCGCGTAACAATCCAGGGCAGACGAAAAGGTCTCAACCTGGCGACAGCAGACGGCCTGATTGCTGCGACCGCGCTGGAGCATGACTTCACCATCGTGACGCGCAACGTAAAGGACTTTGCCGGTCTCGGCGTGAGGATTCTCAATCCGTGGAATCTCTAGGGCTTTTTAAGCGGAATTGGATCAGACCCTGCAGGGAACGCGCAGAAGCCTCACCTCGAGTGTCGATCCGCTCTCGAATAGGATCATTTCATGCTGATCTCTTGCTGGCGCAAGTTGTCTTCCTAAGCCACATGGTCGGGTCGATGGTATTTGTGCTTGTTTAATTGTGCCGCAGGCGCGCCAACATGCTTTGAGTGCGGCTCTCTGGTGCGCGACGTGGGGGGCCGTCTTCCATGGCGCTGATTGTTCTTGCGGGGGGCTTAGTACCAGGACCAATCGTGACCAAGGCGGGCGGATTCCAGTGGCCTAGTGGTCCCCGTTTTCTGACATCTCTGGGTTCGATCTACCCTTCTCTTCGGAATCTTGATTACGGCTGTCGTGGCGACCGTAGTGGCTTGGATCCATCAAAAGATCATAGAGCGGCTTACGTTTAGACGATTCCGCTTGTACGCCACCATAGTTGTTGCAAATACTGGCAGCATTTTTGCTCTTTGCTCCGGCTGGTGGCTTGTCCCAAAAGATTTGAGCGGCTATTCCCAGCTACTTTTGTGGTGTATTTACTTGCTAGCCTGGGTGGCATTCTTCGGCAGCGCAGCGCACAGCGGTCCTGGAGGTCCTCGCGGAGAAGCACCAATAGACTTCACACCTGGCTCTCCCCAGCTAATATTCAGGAAATTGAGTTGTAATGCCAGGCCGATTTAACCTTGCGTCTCAAAGCAGGGAGGTAACAGCATCACCTTGACAGCTCCTTGCGGGTACACTCGGTGTATTCCATTCCGGAGACCACCTTGCATCCACGCCGCCTTTTCCTATCTGCTGCTGTGCTTTTCTCTCCTGTTCTGCTTTCCGCTCAAACGCTGCCCCAGCCCACGCCGCTGCCGCCGCCGATCGCCTCGCCGGTGGACACGCCTTATGTCGGCCCGATCGCGCTGACCGTCGACGTTACCGACAACGCCCGTCGCATCGCCAACGTGCACGAGACGGTTCCCGTGGAAGGCTCCGAGCTGACGCTGGTCTACCCGGAGTGGATTCCAGGCACGCACTCGCCTACCGGGCCTATTTCGAAGGTGGCGGGGCTGGTGGTCACCGCCAATGGCAAGCGGCTGGCCTGGGTGCGCGACCCGGTGGATGTGTGGGCCTTCCACGTCCCGGTGCCTGCCGGGGTCAAGGCGGTTGAGGTCGACTTCCAGTATCTTGCGCCGATCAAGCCTACTGAGGGGCGCATTGATACCTCGGATGAGATTATTGACCTCGCGTGGAACACGGTCGTCCTCTACCCCGCCGGGCATTTCTCCCGGCAGATCCACTACCAGCCGACCATCAAGCTGCCGCACGGCTGGAAGTACGCTTCTGCGCTTGAGGTAGCTTCTGAAAAGGAGAACGTCGTCACCTTCAAGGATGTGACGCTGAATAACCTGGTTGATTCGCCGCTCTACGCGGGCGTGAACTTCAAGCGGATTGATATCTCGTCAGGGCCGAATAACAAGGTCTATCTCGACCTCTTCGGGGATAAGCCGGAAGACATCGCCATCACGCCGGAACTGGTCGAGAAGCACAAGGCACTGGTGGTCGAGGCACAGAAGCTCTACCAGTCGCACCACTATGACCACTACGACTTTCTCTTCTCGATCAGCGACAAGGTCGGCGGCAATGGCCTCGAGCATCACCAGTCGAGTGAGGACGGCGCCAGGGCGAACTATTTCCGCGACTGGGACGCGGGCCTCGCCGGGCGCGACCTGCTCGGACACGAGTACACGCACTCCTGGGACGGAAAGTTTCGCCGGCCGGCGGGGCTGTGGACCCCGAACTTCGACGTGCCTATGCAGGATGAGCTGCTGTGGGTGTACGAGGGGATGACCCAGTACTGGGGCAATGTGCTGACCGCGCGCGCGGGGCTGCGGACCGCGGACCAGGCACGCGATCTGCTTGCCATCGTGGCGGCGAACTTTGAGGATAGCCCCGGCCGGCAATGGCGGCCGATGGTCGATACCACCAACCAGCCGACCGTGTCGCAGCGCCGCCCGGTAAGCTGGGTGAGCTGGCAGCGGCCCGAGGATTACTACACCGAGGGCATGCTGATCTGGCTCGACGCGGACACCAAGATCCGTGAGCTGAGTGGCGATAAGAAGTCGCTCGACGACTTCTGCAAGCTGTTCTTCGGGGTGGACAGCGGCAGCTATATCACCCACACCTACACCTTCGACGACGTGGTGGCAGCGCTCAACAGCGTGCAGCCGTACGATTGGGCTGGCTTTCTTAAGACACGCGTGTACGACCTTGCGCCAAAGGTGCCGGAGGACGGTTTTACCCGGGGCGGCTATAAGCTGGCCTACAGTGACACTCCGGCGGACTGGGTGAAGAAGCTGCAGGCCGAGGCGCCATTTGCGGCCTTCTCGACGTCGCTCGGCTTCAACGTGGCCAAGGACGGCACGCTCGGCGCCGTCTGGTGGGGCAGCCCGGCGTTCAAGGCTAGCGTGACCCCGGACATGGTGTTGACCGCGGTGAACGGGACCAGCTTTTCGGCGGAGGTGCTACGGAAAGCAGTCGTTGCCGCGGAGACCTCGAAGTCGCCGATCGAGCTGCTGTTCAAGCGCGGCGACAAGTTCCAGACCATCGACCTCGATTATCACGGCGGTATGCGTTACCCCCGACTGGAGCGTGTAGCAGGCACGCCGGACCGGCTGGGCGCGATCCTTGCTCCGAGCAAGGCGGCCATGCCGCAGTAGCAGCACGTTTGCACAGTGTGCAGGGCTGTCGGTAGAGTCAGAGCGGCAAACGTCGAGGTGCGGTGTCATCCTGAGCGAAGCGAAGGATCTGCTGTTGTTCTGTTCTTCAGCAATCGAAGAGGAAAAGCAGGTCCTTTGCTTTGCTCAGGATGACACTTATCAAGTGTGTAAGTGCGGGAGATTTGGCATGAGAAAGTTGTTAGCAATGGCGCTGCTGGCTGGTTTTGGCGCGACATCCTTGGTCGCGCAGCATGCCGGCAGCAAACCGGCGGCCGCGCAGAATTTTCCCTGGATGGACAAAAGCCTGTCGCCGGACGAGCGCGCGGACATGGTTCTGAAGCAGCTTACGCTCGACGAGAAGATCGACCTGCTGCACGGCAATGGCATGGCGCACGTGCCGCAGTGGCAGATGCCGCTGACCAACCAATCGAACGGGGGCGCGGGCTTCGTCGCAGGCATTCCGCGGCTGGGTATTCCGGCGATTGATATGTCGGACGCCGCCTACGGCGTGCGCTCGAGCGGGGAGAACGGCCGCTACTCGACTGCGCTTCCGTCGGACCTGGCGGCGGCGGCCAGCTGGGACCCGGCGGCGGCTTACGAGTACGGCGCCCTGATCGGCCGGGAGCTGCGGGCGCAGGGCTACACCATGTCGCTCGGGGGCGGTGTCAACGTGACGCGCGAGCCGCGCAATGGGCGCACCTTTGAGTACCTGGGCGAGGACC
>CAXUND010000091.1:0-13356 GCA_964252445.1 uncultured Acidobacteriaceae bacterium
GACACGGCTGCTACACTTCCGCCATGTCTCTGCGTACGGCCTCGCTGCTCCTCCTGCTCGCCTCCCCACTCCTTGCACAAACCACCAAACACGGCATGACCCTCGACGATCTTGCGAAGCTCGTGCGCGTGGGCGCGCCGCAGCTTTCGCCCGACGGCAAATGGATCGCCTACACCCTCTCCGAAATTGATACACCCGAAGACAAGGCCGTCTCAAACCTGTGGATGGTGAGCTGGGACGGTACGCAGGATATTCAGCTGACCTTCGGCGCGGCCACGCAGGAAGGCTCCTCGGCCGGCTCGCCGCGCTGGAGCCCGGACGGGCGCTATCTCGCCTTCACCTCCGATCGCCCCGGCAAGGCCAAGGGCTCGCAGGTGTGGGTGCTCGACCGGCGTGGCGGCGAGGCGCGGCAGCTTACCGACGTGAAGGAAGACCTGAACGACTATCGCTGGTCGCCCGACAGCAGGCAGCTGCTGCTGACCCTGCGCGCGAAAGAGGAGCCCGAGCCCGAGAAGGGCGCGAAGCCCACGCCGCCGAAGCCCATCGTACTCGACCGCTACCACTTTAAGCAGGATATTGAAGGCTACCTGACCGACAAGCGCGACCACTTATTCCTCTATGACATTGCGACGAGAAAGCTCACCAAGCTGACCGCCGAGGACAAGTACGAAGAACACCAGGCGGAGTGGTCGCCGGACGGCACGAAGATCGCTTTCATCTCGAACCACGATGCGCCCGACCCTGACCGCACGGGCAACACGGACGTATTTGTCTCCGATGCGAAACCCGGCTCCGCGCCGCGCAAGCTGACCACCTTTACCGGCGAAGACTCGGGGCCGCTCACCTGGAGCGCCGACAGCAAAACCATCGCCTACCTGCAGGGCGTGCAGCCGCACTTTACCGAGTATGCGACCACGCGCCTCGCAATCATTCCGGCTGAAGGGGGCGCGGCCAAGCTGGTCAGCGCAAAGATCGACAACAATGTCAGCCCGCCTGTGTTTGCTTCCGGTGGCAAGTCGCTGCTCACCACCGTATCCGACGATCGCGTGGAGTACGTCGAAGAGGTGCCGCTGAGCGGCGAAGGGTCCAAACGTGTGACTCCGGAGCAGGGCTCGGCCGGCGAGTTGAACTCTGCAGGCGGCCACGTCGCGCTGCTGTGGCAGACGGACGCGAACGCGCCCGAGATTTACGTACTCGACGGTGGCCATCTGCGCAAACTAACCGCCCACAACGATGCGCTGGTAGCGCAGCTCGCGCTTGCGCCGGCTGAGGAGATTGCAGGCAAGAGCGCGGACGGAACCGATGTCCACGGTCTGCTCACCATGCCGCTCGGCTACAAGCCGGGAACCAGGGCGCCGATGGTGCTCTTTATTCACGGTGGCCCAACCGGCCAGGATGAGCACGAATTTGTCGCGGCACGGCAGCTGTTTGCCGCCCATGGCTACGCCATGCTCAATGTGAATTATCGAGGCAGCACAGGCCGCGGCCAGGCTTACTCCGAGGCGATCTCTGCCGACTGGGGGCACCTCGAAGTGGAGGACCTGCTCGGCGTGGTCGATGCCGCGGTGGCGTCTGGCAAGATCGACCCTGACAAGCTGGTCGTCGGCGGGTGGAGTTATGGCGGCATCCTCACAGACGCGACCATCGCACGCACCACGCGCTTCAAGGCCGCGTCCTCGGGTGCGGGTGTCGCCAACGTCTTTGGCCTCTACGGGATTGATGAGTACATCCTGCAGTACGACAACGAGCTGGGCCAGCCGTGGAAGCACCCCGACGTCTATATCAAGCTCTCCTACCCGTTCTTCCACGCGGATAAGATCGTGACGCCGACCCTGTTTATGGGCGGCGACAAGGATTTCAACGTGCCAGTCGAAGGCGGTGAGCAGATGTACCAGGCACTCAAGAGTGTGGGTACGCCGACAGAATTGATTATTTACCCCGGACAATTTCACGGAATTACCCGGCCCAGCTTTATTCGCGACCGCTATCAGCGATGGTTTGACTGGTATGACAAGTATCTTGGTCTGACCCCGCCGAAGGCCCCGCCCACGAACCCACCCGCAAAGTAGCTACAGGACGGTGACCGTGTAGAACGGCTCCATGTGAGGGCGTCTCAGGTACGGAGCCAAGATATGAGAACTGCGACAGAGACGTTCCGGCGCCCGAATCGCTTATGCCTCGCTGTCGAGAGCGAAGTAGCCTCCGCGCTCCTCCGCTTCCGCGCGGCGGGTCTGCCCGGCCGACAGCCCCTGCTCGTATGTTTGGTAGAGAGCTCTAAAGATCGAGGTCCATCCGTAACCGGAGGTAAAGCGTCTCGCCGCTGCGCTTAACTCCGCGCGCAGGTCTGGCTCGCGCATCAGGCGTAGCAGGCCTGCGGCAAAGTCATCCGCGACCAGGCCGCCATTGCCGTTGCCCAGGCCGAGGGCAGCAGCAGCGATCGGTTTGACCACCGCAGGCACCCCGCACGCCATGGCTTCAAGAACTACCAGCCCGAACGTGTCCGTCTCCGAAGGAAAAACAAACGCATCCATGCTGCGGAAGGCCTCGACCAGCGCCGGTCCGCGGAGCGGACCGGTCAGGTCAGCAGAGCGCAGATGATTCTTCAGCCACGCTCGTTCGCTGCCTTCACCGACCAGTAGGAAGCGGAAGTTTTCAGCGCCGGCGGCAGTAAGGTTCCGCTCCAGCTCGATCAGCGCACGCACGTTCTTTTCAGGCGTCAGCCTGCCCACGTAGCCAATGCAAAATGGCTCTTTGCGAGCTCGACGGGTCGCCGGTGCATAGGTCTCGAGATCGACACCGTGACCGATCAGGAAGCAAGGCCGCCCGGTGCGCCGCTCGATCATGTCGGCCATGGGCTGACTGGGAGCCAGCAGAAAGCGCGGCAAGCGATAGAAGCGCAGCAGCGCGCCAAGGCTCAACGTCTCTGCGCGAGCGGCAATCGATCGTCGGAGCCATCGGGGTGAGCGGGCCAGCGCCTTTTCAATCCGCCGCCCAAGGTACTCATGCAGGTTGGTGTGCCAGGAAGCCACCAGCGGAACGCGCAGCGAGTGGGCGATCCAGAAGCCCAGAATGCTGACGTCTCCCGGGCCGGTGATGTGGATCAGGTCCGGCTCGAAATCGCGCAGCAGGCTCAGCACGCGGTTCCGATGGCGGCTCAGCAGCGGATCGCAGTAAAGATCGTGGTCCGCGCGGAAGGCCGCGAAGCTGCGCTTGATCTCCATCGTTCGCAGCGAGCCGTCGACGCTCTCACGCGTGTGCTGACCCCCAAACACTGCGAGGAAGGGCGATTGCTGCTCGCGAGCGAACTCCGCCAGCTTCCGGCTGACGGTCGCAACTCCGTTTGTTTCTGTGTAGGAATCCGTGAACAGAGCCACGCGCAACGATGTGCTCAACCGTCAAGCTCCTGTAATAATCCGTTCGATTCTATGTCAGCGCGCTGGATTCACCGGAATCGGATTTGCTGTAGATGTTTGCGCCTAGCTGAATTCTGCTGAACCTTACCGCGAAAGCGCACCGCCTTCGTCTGAGAATAGAGATCATGGTCGAAACGGATGTCCTCATCCTCGGGGGTGGTCCCGCCGGGCTGGCTACGGCAATCGCCGCGCGACAGCAGGATCTCGGCTGCCTGGTGGTCGAGCCGCTCGGTCCCTCGATCGATAAGGGCTGTGGAGAGGGGCTGCTGCCCGCGGCACTCAACGCCCTGGATGCTCTGGGCGTGAGCTTTGACGCGGAGGACGGCCAGCCGTTCGCCGGGATCGCCTTCGTGGATTCCGACGCGCGGGCCGAGGGGCGTTTTTCTGGTCGTACAGGATTGGGCATGCGCCGGACTCGTTTGCATCAACGGCTCGCCGAGCGAGCCGGGCAGACAGGCGCCGTGCTGCTCTGGGGTGCGCGCGCCACGTTTTCTCAAGGCCGCATCTTCGTGAATGGCGACCGCGTCAGCTATCGCTGGCTGGTTGGCGCGGATGGCGAGGGCTCCGCCGTCCGCCGCTGGGCCGGGCTGGATCGCGCCACGCGCTCCACCCGCCGGTTCGGTGTGCGGCGGCACTACGGTATTGCCCCGTGGAGCGGCTTTGTCGAAGTTTACTGGGGCCGGACTGCGCAGGCTTATGTCACACCCGTCGGCGCCCGGTGCATCTCCGTGGCCTGCATCTCCCAAACGCCTCTGCGCCGGGGCGAGGACCTCTTAAACCAGTTCCCTGAGCTGAGCGCAAGACTCGCAGGCGTACCGGTGAGCGGACGGTCGCGCGGCGCCGTGACCGCCACGCGTACGCTGGCGCGCGTCAGCTGCGGCCAGATCGCGCTGGTTGGGGATGCCTCCGGCTCGGTTGATGCGATTACCGGGGATGGTCTCGCGATGTCCTTTCAGCAGGCCCTGGCGCTCGCGGCGGCGCTCGGGCGCGGCCGCCTGCATGAATATGCCCCTGCGCACGCCAGGATCGCGCGGCTGCCGCGGATGGTCGGCGCCATGCTGCTGGCGATGGATCGCTCTCCGGTCCTCCGCCGGCGCGTAATGCCGGCGCTTGCCGCACGGCCGGAGCTCTTTGACGATCTGCTTGCCATTCACACCGGCCACTGCAGCCTGGGTAGCTTCACCTTCAAGCGTGGGCCGCTGCTCGCCTGGGAGCTTCTCACCAGGGTGCCCCTGCGCTCAGAAGGCGTCTGCACAAAAAGCTTTCCATCTGAGTCGAAGAGTGTCGAAGAGTACAGTTGATGCCTCTCGCCGGTGTTAGCGTGGATCATGCCGGCCTTTCAGGAGACGTGATGACTGCAGGCCACTTCCGAACCAGATCGAGCCGGCGGGCACGCAGAGCGGCCGCGGTGCTCTGGATCGCCGCCGGCGCCGCCAGCGGCGTGCACGCACAAAGTCTGATTCGGGAAGCCGGGACCGTCGATCTGCCGGACGCACCCGAACAGCAGCCTTCCGACGGATCAAGCGAAGCCGCTCTGGGTGTGGTCTACGGAACCGTGCTCGACATTAACGGCGGCCTGGTCCCCGCCGCGCGGATCACCCTCACAGCTCAGGCTCCGGCCGAGCCCTCCGTCCGCACCGCGGTCTCTGACAGCGGCGGCCGCTTTCTGTTTTCGGCAGTGCCGGCAGGCAGTTACACGCTCACCATCGCGGCCAGGGACCTTGAGACCTACGTGTCCTCTCCCTTCCCGCTGCGTGCCGGTGAGCGCCATGAGGTGCCGCGCGTGGCCCTGCCGATCGCCCGGGCGACTGCAGATGTGGTGGTCACCGTGACCCAGGTGCAACTGGCCACGGAGCAGGTCCACGCGGCGGAGCAGCAAAGGGTCTTTGGCGTGCTCCCGAACTTTTATTCAAGCTATATCTGGGACGCGGCTCCGCTCAATACCCGCCAGAAGTTTGGCCTGGCACTCCACGCAGCCGTCGATCCCGTCGCGTTTCTCGGAGCAGGATTTGCGGCCGGGGTCCAGCAGGCCGATAACGCCTTCAAGGGCTACGGACAGGGCGCCGCGGGTTACGGCAAGCGCTACGGAGCCAGCCTTGCAGACGGAACGATCGGGGTCGTCCTCGGCGGCGCGGTGCTGCCTTCGCTGCTTCACCAGGACCCGCGCTACTTCTATATGGGTTCCGGCACCATCCGTCACCGCGCCCTCTATGCAGTCGCAACCGCCTTTATCTGCAAGGGCGACAACGGCCACTGGCAGCCGAACTATTCCGACTTGGCCGGCGGCCTGGCCGCAGCCGGCATCTCCAACCTGTATTACCCGGCATCGGACCGGGGCGCAGGCCTGACTATCACCAACTGGATGGCAGGCATCGCCGGCAACATGGTCGGCGGCCTGGTAAGCGAGTTCATCCTGCGTCGCTTCACCCACAAAGTGCCCGCCTACGAGCAGGGCAAACCACAGTAGCCCGGAGATACCATATGTACCTTTCCCGTCGTCTGTTTCTGTTCACCCCCGGTCTCTTCCTCGGCCTCGGCATCCTGGCACAAGGCCCGTCGGCGCCATCGCTAAGCGAAAAGCCGGATAACTACCTGTGGCTTGAGGACGTCAACGGGGAGCGCGCCACGGCCTGGGTAAAGGCGGAGAACGAGCGCTCCGCCAAGGTGCTTGAGGCTGACCCGCACTTCGAAGCGCTCGATGCGGCGGCGCTTAAGGTGCTCGAGTCGCCCAGCCGCCTGCCGGAGCCGGACCAGCGCAATGGCATCATCTACAACATATGGCAGGACGCGGAGCATGTTCGCGGCATCCTGCGCAGGACCACGCTCGAGGACTACCAAAGCGCTTCGCCCCACTGGCACACGGTACTCGACTATGACGCGCTGGCCGCGCACGACAAGCAGGAGTGGGTGCAGCACGGCCTCAACTGCCTCTATCCCGACGACCGGCTATGCCTGGCTGCGCTCTCGGCCGGTGGAGAAGATGCCAGCACCCTGCGTGAGTTTGACCTGAAAACGGAGAGCTTCGTCCCCGGCGGTTTCGTCTTGCCGCACTCCAAGCAGGAGGTCGCATGGCTCGACAAGGACACACTGCTGGTCGGCCGCGATTGGGGCTCGGGTACGATGACCAAGTCCGGCTATCCATTCGTCGTCAAGATGTGGAAGCGCGGCCAGCCGCTTGATCAGGCGAAAGAGATCTTTCGTGGCACGGATGATGACGTGCGCGTAGCGGCATTCACGTTGAACGATGGGCAAGGCCACCAGGTAGAGCTCATCGGACGCTTCCTGAACTTCTTCGAGAGCGAATACATGCTCTGGAATCACGGGGCGATCCAAAAACTCGCACTGCCGCACAAGGCCGAGCCGAGCGGCCTGCTCGACAACCAGCTGATCGTGGCTCTGAACGAGGACTGGAAGCCGGAGGGCCTCGAGACCACGTTCCCACAGGGGTCCATCGTCGCCATTGACATGGACGCGGCCACCAAAGATCCCGCCCACCTCAAGCCGACCACGATCTTTACGCCGTCCGCAGTCGAGTTCGAGCAGCAGATGGTCACTACCAGAAACTGCCTGCTGGTCACTACGCTTGAGAACGTGCAGGGCCGCGCCTACGTCTACACCCGCGATGCGAAGGGTGCGTGGACTCACAAGAAGCTTGACGTGCCGGACAACGCTTCCGTCGGCATCGTCTCCGTTGACCCCTTGGACGACAAGTTCTTCCTGTCGGTAGAGGGCTTCCTCACGCCTCCCTCGCTCCTGTTAGGCGACGCGCAAACAACAACCCTGAAGACCGCCAAGGTAGAACCCGCGCAGTTTGACGCCTCCCAGGACGTGGTGGAACAGCGGCAGGCGACCTCGAAGGATGGCACCCGGATCCCCTACTTCGTGGTGCACCGCAAGGACCTGAAGCTTGACGGCTCCAACCCCACGCTGATGACCGCGTATGGCGGATTCCAGGCTTCGATGACTCCGCATTACAGCGCCGTTACCGGCAAGTTGTGGCTCGAGCGCGGCGGCGTCTACGTGCTGGCGAACATCCGCGGCGGAGGTGAGTTCGGGCCGGCATGGCACGAGGCCGGGCTCAAGACCCACCGCCAGCGCATCTACGATGATTTTGCCGCAGTCGCCGAAGACCTCGTCTCCGCGAAGATCACCTCTCCTCGCCGGCTCGGCATCGTAGGCGGCTCGAACGGCGGCCTGCTCATGGGAGTTGAGTTCAACCAGCATCCCGAGCTTTACCGGGCGGTCGTCATCCAGGTGCCCTTGCTCGATATGCTTCGCTTTGAGCAGATCGCCGCGGGCGCTTCCTGGGTAGGTGAGTACGGCTCGGTCTCCGTTCCTGAAGAGCGGGCGTTTCTCGCGTCCATCTCGCCCTACAACCAGCTAAGGCCGGGAGTCGAGTATCCCGAGCCGCTCATCTTCACCACCACTCGCGACGACCGGGTGGGGCCCGTCCATGCGCGGAAATTTGCAGCGCGAATGGAGGAGCTCCACTACCCGTTCTTCTACCAGGAGATCGTGGAAGGAGGCCACGCCGCCGGCGCAAATCTCAAGGAGCGGGCGAAGACCTACGCCACGGAGTTCACTTATCTGACGCGCAAGCTGATGGAGTGAACGCGCTTTTAACTTGAGGCACCAGATCTAGACGATGCGCAGATCTGTTCGCGAAGGATTCAAGCGGCCCAATTTTCCCGGGCCTGGCTTCAATGCTGATGACGAGAGCGCTCCCCGATGAACAATCGTCAGCGGCTCCCGCGAAAGGATCTTCTTGACTTGGCTGCGGGCATGCTTCGCCCAGGGACCGCTCGCGTCCAGCTTCAGGTACCGGGTCCAGTGCTCGAGGGCCTTCCGGCGTTCGCCGTTGCGTTCATACGCGAGTGCGAGGTTATAGAGCGCGTCCGCGTAGGACGGCATCAGGGCGACCGCACGTTTATAGGCGGCAATCGCCTCCGGCAGCCGTCGCAGCTCGTCCAGAACATTGCCGTGATCGAAGAACGCCAGCGCATACTCCGGATCCGCTTCCGTGGCCATGCGGTAGAGCTGCTCGGCCCGCAGGAACTCGCCGCGGTTGTAGTAAAGCGTTCCCAGATTGATGCACGCCGGTGCGTGTGTTGAATCGAGCGCCAGGATCGATTCGTATCCGGCGATCGCATCTTCGGTCCGGCCGCGCTCTTCGGCCCGTACAGCCCCAAGAAAATGCTGCGTGACTTCCAGCTGATGGGTTCGCAGCTTGGGCGGCGGAGCGACCAGCGACAAGGTTTGGCCGGCTTGAGAGCGGCCACTGAAATCAAGCAGAAATTGACGGGCGATTGGCTCCAGCACGCTGCCGGACTGACGAACGACTACACGCGCATGGCTTACTCCTGAGCCCGCCTCGAGACCCGCCTCGAGCAGCGGGTTGGCGATGCCGGACACAGACTGGATCGCGCCCAGCGATTCCCTGATGCTGGCCACGGAGATCCGCGAGGCTCGCAGCTGCTTGAGCGTACGCAGCTGGGACAGATCCTGAAACGTATAGCTGGACTTTGACGGAAATAGACCGCCGCGCTCCCACCCGAGCAACTGGCGCTCGCGTAGCGCGAGGATGCGTAGAACGTCGTGGCGCGTGTAGGAATTCACGACCTGCCAACCCCTTCTGCGGGAGCAACCTACCTCTTCTAGAGCCGATTATGGCATGTGCGCCACGCAGAAGGGCTCACTGCATGAGAATTTTCGTGGATAAAACGGTACGAATATGGTTACGAGAGGAATTAGACAGGAGTGGAGCCGACGACCGGAATTGAACCGGTGACCTACTGATTACGAATCAGTTGCTCTACCAGCTGAGCTACGTCGGCGCACCATGCTTGATTCTACGGAAGCGCCCAGCGGGCGTAAAGCAGGGCAGCCGGTGAAAGCGAGAAGGGCCGCCCGGCAACAGGGCGGCCCTTGCTCAGGGAGAATGTTCCAACGGAGGCAAAGCCATCAGAACTTTCTGGCGAAATCTTATGTTTCGCCTAAGGAGGTGTCAAGGCAAAAGAGGGTAGCTCGCAGAACAGCTGACTCAGCGATGAACCTGCTCTCCTTGACTCGGTCGATTCTCTAGCCCCGCCGTGACCAATGTCAACGCATAGCGAAACCGCCTCCAATGAGCGACTTAGACAATTGCGTCGGCTATTCTAGACATCGATCTTGAGGCTGATAAAGTCGTCGTCGTTCATGGACGAGATAGGCTTCCCTCGTAAACGGCGCACCAGGACCCGCCCCGCGCCCAGAAAGATCGCCAGGATCACCGCCGCCAACCCCAGGAGCAACGTCAGGTACCCGATACCCAGCAGCAGCTTGGCGGCCTTCGCCACTTCAGAGACGTAGCCTTCGGGATGGTTGATAACCACTTCCGTGCGGTAGCGGACGCCGCCGAGAAGCTTGTCTGCCTCTGGCTTTGAAAGGGAGCCGGTCGTATAAGCGAGCATGGCGCCCAGGCGTTTTTCCTCAAATCCCGGGCCGAGACTGGCGGCCACACCGGTGAGTGCCCGTTCCCGGTTCACAGCCATCTGCGGGGTTGGATACATCACCAGGGTTAGCTGTGCTACTGCGCCCTGGTGGGAGCGGTAGCTGCTCGACGCGACCTCGGCATCACGGCTGAAATCGATGATCTCGGCGGGAACGGGGTTGCCGGACGCCGCATAGCCCGCCGGGCCGATGGAGTAGTGCTCGCTGCCCGGCACAGCGTCGAGGGGCAGATAGGTCGGCAGCGGCGGCGGGATGCCGGCGGTGCCGCCCGTCGGTGGCAGCGCCGCTGCCAGCGCCTGCAGGACCTCGGGTGCAGGTGCGCCCTTGGTGAAGGTGCAGTCCACCACCGTGGCGCCGCGCCACAGGAGGAAGTGGTTGGCGTCTGTGGCGGTGTCCCCGGCGGCATGCATCGATGGCTGCCGGTAGAAGGTGAAAGCCGCGTAGGCGCCGGTAGCATCAGCAAAACGGAATGCACGAACCGATAGCGCCTGGGAGGCAGTCTGGCCGGCCTTCGCATAGGTGCCGGTCGCAGACTGCGTCAGGCCGTCCTCCTGGAGCACGGCTGCATGGGCTGCGTCCGCTGCCTCCGGCGTGGTCGCCACGTGCGCGGCGCTGGAGAGCTTCCAGTCAGCGAAGGCGGGCGGCAGCAGCGGAGCAGGTGGGGATTTAGGCGGCGCGGCGGCCATCGCCGCAAGGGTCACGGGGCACAGTGCAAGCAGAAGCAGGGGCTTCATCTGGACAGGATACAAGCTGCGAAACATCTCTGTTAGACGCCGTGCGCGAGTGAATGGAAATGCAGCTAATCGCCGGTCGGACGGGTCGCGCTGGAGGCCAGGCGCACCCCGCTGAGGCTGCCCACATACTTCGCCACACCGCGGTAAAGCGACTCCGCAATCCTCTGCCGATACTCTGGATCGCGAAGCTGGTGAGCGTCATCCGGATTGGTGAGGAAGGAAATCTCGGCCAGGATGGACGGCATGTTGGCGCCGATCAGAACAACAAACGGCGCCTTCTTGACCCCGCGGTCCTTGAGACCGGCGTTGCCGGCTTCGAGACCGGAGTAGAGGCTCTGCTCGACATCAGAAGCGAACTCCCGCGACTCGGAGATCTTGTCCTGCAGCGTAATCTTGCGCACCAGGTCGGAGAGCTGGTGGATCGACTGGTCGGAGACCGCGTTCTCGCGTGCCGCAACCTCGAGCGCGTCTGCCGAAGTGGTGAAGTTGAGGTAGTAGGTCTCCACCCCGCGCGCCGAGCTGTCCTGGCTCGAGTTCGCGTGGACGGAGATAAACAGGTCCGCCTGCGCCTTGTTGGCGATGGCCGTCCGCGTCTCCAGCGGAATGAACGTGTCGTCGTCGCGGGTGTAAATCACGTCCGCGCCAAGCCTTTGCTTCAGCAGCTTGCCTAGTCGCAGCGCTACGTCGAGAACAACATCCTTCTCCTCGATGCCGCCCGGTCCCAGCGTGCCCGAGTCGTGGCCGCCGTGACCGGCGTCGACGACGATGCGGCCGATCTTGAGGCCGAGCGCCCGCACCATCGACCGCTCGCCGGTCGAGGTGGGCTGCGCGACGCGCGCCGGCTGTTCCGGCGCGGCTAAGGGCGGCGCATTGGCGGCTGCATCGGGTGGCGCGCTGCGGCGAGACCGCCTGGGCGCCGGAGCAGGCGTAAGGGTCGCGTCCGGCTGTGGGGCAGGTGTGGTGTCGGCGACCGATGCCGCAACCGGTGCGGTAGTCGGGTGCTTGGTGGCCTTGACCCGGTTGGGCTGCTGGTCGAGCGCGGCGATCTCTGTCTGCTGCGCCGGCGTCGCCGGTGTGGCAGAGCGCGGAGGCACGGTGCCGGTGCGCGCCTGCCGGGTGAGCACCGGAGTAGTGGTAGCCGAGGCTGCGGTTGGTGCCGCGGCCTCGGCGGCGGGCGGTTGTATGGAAGGCGGGGCGGCCGTCGAGGCGGACGGTGGGGCGCTTGGCGCCGGCGCGGGCATGGTGTACCGGATAAAGCTCCCCGGGGCGCGTCCGTGGATATCAACGATCAGCCGCGAAGGGTTGGGGAGGAAGAACGCCGAGTAATCGCTCACGGCGCTCACATCAAGCACGATTCGCACCACATCGCCCGAAAACTGCGCGGCGCGGATGCGCTTCAGGTAGCCGTCATCCGTAACCTGCGTTGAACGGCCTACAAGCTGGGGCGAGAGCTTGACCCCGTGCAGGTCAAAGAAGATACGTTCCGGATTGGGCACGCGCGAAGCCTCGTACTGGACCGGGTCTCCGCTATCCGAGGCGAGGTCGATGGCCACCCGCGTGTACACCGGAGTCGACCAGTGGCGTACCCCGGTGATCAGCGGCAGCTGCCCGCGCGGATCAAACGGCTGGGGCGCCCGTGTTGTCTCCGTCGCCGCCGGCTGCGCCGTTGCCGAAGTCGGCTGCGCCGTTGCCGTCGCCGGCGTGGTCGCCGGCAGGTCGCGCTCCTCGAAGGTGTCCCGATCGCGTTGAGCCTGGGCAGCCGCGATGGGTCCAGTCATCTGCCCGATTGAGGTCGACGGCGCCCTCGGCTGGGCGGAGCTGTGCGGCTGAGTCTGCGAGTGGATCGCTGCGTCGAGTACCGCGTTGTGGTGTCCGGACGACGCTCCACCAGCTGTCCGCCGTGGCCTCGGTGACCCCTTCAATCCTGCCAGCTGCGCGCGAGCCTGCGCGGCCAGCGTACTCCGCGGATAACTCCGCAGGAAATCTCTGAGGCACGCCTCGGCCGCGACGCGATCATCAAGATCGCGCGCATAAATCTCGCCTTCCGCCAGCAGGGCACTCTCGCGCAAACGGCTGCCCGGGTACTCGCGCCGCAGGAACTCGTACTGCCCGATCGCGTCGATGCTCGCCTTCCGGTCACGAAAAAGGCGTCCTTCTTCGCTGAGCAGTTCCCCCACCGCCTCAATACTCGCATCGGCATGCGCGGCGCCCGGGTCCGCATGGTAGACAGCGCGGTACGCCGCAAGCACCGGCTCGTAGGCGCGGCGGGTGCGTGCCCGCTCCGGTTGCGCTTCAAGCGCAGCCCGCATCTGGACCGCGCGATCATACGATGGAGACGAGGTGTAGTCGTGCGGCGCCGCGCCCAGTGAGACCGAGCCGAAGGCGACCACCAGCCAGGCCGCCCTCCGAGCCGAGCGCGTGCGGGTCAGGCGTCCGAGTAGGGGTAGCGGCGGCATGCGGACCAGGCAGTAATAACCCGATTATAGGGACGCGGTCGCGGGCCGGTGGTGTACTACCGTCACTTTTGCCTGGTAAAAGGCAGCATCGCCGGCGACACGTGCCATCTGGAAACGGGCTGTCATCCTGGGCTCAGCGAAGCACCTGCAAAAGCGGCTGATCCTGGGCGCAACGAAGGACCTGCGAAAGCGGCTGTCATCCTGGGCGCACCGAAGGACCTGCAAGAGCGGCTGCTCCAGGGCGCACGCTAGGCCCTGCCGCAC
>CAXUND010000092.1:0-12489 GCA_964252445.1 uncultured Acidobacteriaceae bacterium
CTACAGGGGTATTCACACCGATGCTCCCGCCGAAGATCACCGCCTCGCCATCCCCCAGTGCCGCCAGGTACGCTCCTACCGCCAGCCGCACCCGGTAGGCGAACATCTCCATCGCCAACTGCGCCGGGCGATCGTCGCGTTTGACCAGCTCGCGGGTGTCAAGGGTGCCGCCGGCGATGCCGAGCAGGCCAGACTTTTTGTTCAGCAGCGCCATGATGGTGTCCGCGTCGGCATGTTCCTTTCGCATGAGATATGGCACGATTGCCGGGTCAATGGAGCCCGAGCGTGTGCCCATCATCAGCCCTTCGAGCGGGGTCAGACCCATGGTCGTGTCAATTGATTTACCCTTGGCAATCGCCGCGGCCGAGGACCCGCTTTCGAGGTGCAGCGTCACAATCGAGCACTCCTCAGGCAACTTGCTGACAGCCGCCGCATACTGCTCGAGCATGTAGCGATGTGACAGCCCGTGGAAGCCGTATTTACGAACTCCGTGCCGGTCGGCGGTCTCCCGCTTGATAGGGTAGCGCCAGGCCACCTCCGGCAGGGTGGCGTGGAAGGCAGTGTCGAAACCGACATAGAGAGGAGTTTGCGCGAGCTCGCGCTCCAGAACCTCCAGGATCGCGAGCGAGCTCTCATTGTGGAGCGGCGCCAGTTCTTTCAAATCATGAATCGCCTGCTTGACCGAGTCATCCACGCGTCTCGCCGCGGTGTAGCGGCCGCCTCCGTGTACGACTCGCACGGCGGCCAGGGTCAACTCTTCAGCTATGGCGCCATCCTGCTCGCGCAGCCAGTTTAGCGCAAAGCTGGTGCCCTCAATCATGCTGTTCACGTCACATTTCTCGGTCCTGGCCGTCTCTCCGTCTTCAAAGACAAGCAGCTCCGCGTCCTTGCCGATCTTCTCAATCGAGGCGGCGCGCAGCTTCTTTCCGTCCGCAGCTGTCGCCTGGTCTGCCTGCAGCTCGATCAGCTCAAATTTGAGCGAGGCGCTCCCGGGATTGAAGACCAGCACTCGAGCCATACTCCTTTCGATGCTCCTAGAACAGGACAGGTCGGCACCCGCTCCGACCGGCTCCATCTCTTCACCCCGCAAGTGCGGCGCGCGCGGTAGAATTCTTCCCAAGTTGGAATTCAGCGCAGCCTACGCGGCGCGCACCCGAAAGGCTGTGATCCACATGAGCACATCTGCCGTCGCCACCCCGACTACCCCCCTCACCGAGCTTCCCGCCTGGAAGGCGCTCGAAGAGCACTATCAAGAGATCGCGCCGAAGCACCTGCGGGAGCTTTTCGACACCGATCCGAGCCGCGGGACGAAGTTTACCGCTGAGGCGATCGGCATTTACCTCGATTTCTCGAAGCATCGCATCACTGACGAAACACTGAAGTTGCTGCTTCACCTTGCCGAGGAATCGGGTCTGACAGCCAAGCGGGATGCCATGTTCGCGGGCGAGAAGATCAATGCCACCGAAGGCCGTGCGGTGCTGCATGTGGCGCTTCGGGCGCCCAAGGGCGAGTCAATCATCGTGGACGGCGTGAACGTGGTCGACGAGGTGCACGCGGTGCTCGACCACATGATCGCCTTCTCCGAAAAGATCCGCTCGGGCGAGTGGAAGGGTCACACGGGCAAGCGCATCAGGAACATTGTCAACATCGGCATCGGCGGCTCGGACCTGGGCCCGGTAATGGCCTACGAGGCGCTAAGGCACTACTCGCAGCGCGACCTGACGCTGCGTTTCGTCTCGAACATCGACGGCACCGACTTTGCCGAATCGACGCAGGATCTTGATCCCGAGGAGACGCTGTTCATCGTCGCTTCAAAGACCTTTACCACGCTTGAGACCATGACCAACGCCGGCACCGCGCGCGAGTGGGCGCTGGCTAAGCTGGGCGACGAGAAGGCCATCGCCAAGCATTTCGTGGCGCTCTCGACCAATGCCGAGGCAGTGAGCAAGTTCGGGATCGACACGGAGAACATGTTCGGCTTCTGGGACTGGGTGGGCGGCCGCTATTCGATGGACTCGGCGATTGGCCTGTCGACGATGATCGCAATCGGCCCAGACAACTTCAAGGCGATGCTGGCCGGCTTTCACGCCATGGATGAGCACTTCAGGACGGCACCGCTTGAAAAGAACCTGCCTGTCCTGATGGGTGTGCTGGGCGTCTGGTACAACAACTTCTTCGGCGCGCAAACGGTCGCCGTGTTGCCCTATGACCAGTACCTCAAGCGCTTCCCCGCGTACCTGCAGCAGCTGACCATGGAGTCCAACGGAAAGCACGTGACGGTCACCGGAGAGGAGACCACCTACCAGACCGGGCAGATCTTCTGGGGCGAGCCGGGCACCAACGGGCAGCACTCCTTCTACCAGCTGATCCACCAGGGAACCAAGCTGATCCCCTGCGACATCATCGGGTTCTCGAAGTCGCTGAACCCGCTCGGCAAGCACCATGACCTGCTGATGGCAAACGTGTTCGCGCAGGCTGAAGCACTGGCTTTCGGCAAGACCGCGGAGGAGGTGAAAGCAGAGGGCGCGCCCGACTGGCTGGTGCCGCAGAAGGTGTTCGAGGGCAATCGGCCTACCAATACCATCCTCATCGACGAGCTGACACCGGAGTCACTGGGCAAGCTGATAGCGCTCTATGAGCACATGGTCTTTACCCAGGGAGCGATCTGGCAGATCAACTCCTTTGATCAGTGGGGAGTGGAGCTCGGCAAGAAGCTGGCGACCGCCATTAGCGGTGACCTCGATGGGACCAAGCATAATCAGCACGACTCCTCGACCGCCCGGCTGCTCGAGTACTACAAGGCGCACCGGAGTTAAGCCTTTTGCAAGCCGGCAGGCGCGAAACCGGTACTCCCGGCTTCGCGCTTTTTCTTTTGGCTGTGCAACTTTCCCAGAGCCTGCGGGTCTTACTAAGTGGTAACTGAGTAAGGAGTTGAGACCATGACGAGGGATTTGCAAACAGGGAAGTGGATGGTGAAGTCGCTGGGCGGTGTGCTGGTGCTTTCGCTCGCAACGGGCGCGGGTATCGCGCAGACCACCTCTCAGACTGGTTCCAATGACGCGCAGGTTCAGAGCGCGGTCGCCTCGGCACTGGCCGCTGATGCGCAGCTGCGTGGACAGCAGGTAACAGCGTCGGTGCAGGGCGGGGTAGTGACGCTGAATGGCAACGTGAATGACGACTCGGCCCGTTTGGCCGCGGAGCAGACCGCGGCGCAGGTCGCGGGAGTCAAGTCGATCGAGGACAACATCTCGGTCGGCCAGCAGCAGGTGGAGAATCAGTCCGACCCGGGGGCCCAGCAGAACCAGCAGCCGGCCGGGGTGCAGCCGAATGAGCAGGGTCAGCCGGGGCAGATGCCGCCACCTCCGCCGCAGGAGTCTGCTCCGCAGCAGCCGCAGTACCAGCAGCAGCCCTATTCGCAGCCGCAGAGTCAGTACCCGCAGCAGCAGGGCCAGTACCCGCAGCAGCAGGGCCAGTACCCGCAGCAGCAGCCGTACGCGCAACCCCAGGGACAGTACCCGCAGCCCTATCCGCAGCCGTACGGTTACGCGCCGGCGCCGCGTCCTCTTCTTGCGGTCAGTCCGCAGCGCCAGAATGCCAGCGGCCCGGTGACCATACCGGCCGGAACCCTGTTGACCGTGCGCACCAATGAGGCGCTGGTTCCGGGGAAGGTGCAGGAGGGCACGCTGATCCAGGTGACGGCGACCAGCGACATCTACGAGAACGGGGTCGTGGCGATCCCGCGCGGCTCGATCCTCAACGCGCAGGTGGTGGAGGCGAAGAAAGCTGGAGCTTTCGCGGGCGCGCCGCGCATCGACCTTAAGCTGACAAGCCTCACGCTGGGCGGGCAGACCTATGACCTCGCCTCGGATGTCTGGTCGAACCAGGGCCCGAGCAAGACCGGCTATACCGCCGCGAACACCGTGGGCGGTGCAGCCTTCGGCGCGGTGATCGGTGCCATTGCTGGTGGAGGCGTGGGCGCCGGGATTGGAGCGGTGGCCGGGGGCGCAACCGGTGCGGCCGTCTCTGGGGCAACGCCGGGACCGAGGGTTGGCCTGCCGCCAGAGGCAATCCTGCAGTTCCACCTCGCCGCGCCGCTTCAGGTGCAACCGGTGAACTATGACGAGGCAATTCGGCTTGCTTCGACCATCCCGCAGCAGCCGGTGCTGCGTGCGCGCCCGGTCTACCCGGCGTATTACGCTGTGCCTCGGCCCTACCCCTACTACTATCCCCGCTACTACGGTCCCGGGTACTACTGAGTCTCACCCGGTAAAGACCAGCAGGGCCGGAGCAGTTGCTCCGGCCCTGTTTGCTGCGCACGTAACTTCAGGAACTGGCGCTTTCGAGTTCTGCCCCTATCATGTCCCTATGGACACGCTCGCCCTGAAGCCGGCCCTCAAGCCTGACCTACGGAGCAGCGGGCTGACGCGCCGCCGCTTTCTGGGTGCCGCGGGAGCTTCTCTGCTGGGCTTCGGACTGTATGCGGGCGAGATCGCACGGCACGAACTGGTGCTCGAGCAGCGCACCATCGGGATCGAGAATCTACCCGAGGCGTTCGCCGGCTTTCGCATCGCCCAGCTCTCCGACATCCACTTTGCCGAGTACACCGAGCCGGCCTTCGTCAAGCGTGCGGTGGATCAGGTGAATCAGCTCCAAGCGGACATGGTCGTCCTCACCGGGGATTATGTCAGCATGGGCCCGGTGCGCAAGGATCACGCGGAGGCGTACATCCCCATGTGTACGGAGATCCTAGCTCGACTCACCTGCCCTCTGCGCTACGCCGTGCTCGGGAACCACGATTGGATGGTCAATGGCACGCTGATGGTCGAGTCGCTTGAGCAGCAAGGCATCCCGGTGCTCCAGAACCTGCATGCACCGATCGAGCGCTCAGGTCAGCGAATCTGGATCGCCGGCATTCGAGACGCGATGAGCGGAGAAGCCGACCTGAAGCTGGCGCTGCCGGCAGATGCCGTCGCCGACAAGGAGCCGGTGATTCTGCTGGCGCATGAGCCCGATCTGCTCGACTATGTTGCGCCTTCGGGCGTCGACCTGATGCTCTCCGGCCACACGCATGGCGGCCAGGTGCGGCTGCCGTTTCTTCCACCGTTGATGCTGCCGCCATTCGGCAAGATTTACGTCGAGGGACATTTCCGCAAGGGGCGGACGCAGCTCTATGTAAATCGGGGGCTTGGCGCAGTGGGGCTGCCGTTCCGTCTGAACTGCCCGCCGGAGATCACCGAGATCACGCTGGCGCGTGCCTAGAAGTCCGCGGGCGGCGCAACGCGACGGTCTATACTTGAAGGGTTGCTTGCTTGAGCGCGAAAGCACCCGCTGAATGCCCGGACAGAAGGACCATACGCACCTATGATTCGTTTCCTCCAAAAAGACAACCGCGTGGTCAAGGCGGTCTTCGTCATCATCATTTCGGTAGCCTGCATCACCATGGTCATCACGCTGGTGCCGGGCATCTTCCAGAATGAAGTCGCCTCCACGGGGACCTACGCGACCATTCGCCCGGCCAACCCGCTCATGCGTGTCTTCGGCGCTTCGCAGGACATCCAGACGGCGGACGTGCAGATGATGGCGACGCGCATGCTCCAGCGGCAACAGATGCCGGAGTTCGTGCTGCCGTACATGATGCAGCGCGTGGGTCAGGGCATGATCCAGCAGCAGGTGGAGCTGGTCGAAGCCGATCGGCTGGGCCTCAAGGTCAGCGATGATGCGGTGCGGAAGTTTCTGCACACCGGGCAGTTCGGCATGGTGCTGTTCCCGAAGGGCCAGTACATCGGCGACCAGGCCTATGCGCAGCTGATCAACGACAACTTCGGCATCTCGCGCGAGCGCTTTGAAGCCGAGATCAAGAAGGAGATCGAAGAGAATCGGCTGCGCGACCTGGTCACCGGCGGGGTTACCGTCTCCGACGCCGAGGTGCGCAGCTCTTTCATCGACCAGGCGACCAAGATCAAGTTTGACTACGCGGTGGTGAGCGCAGACGACCTGCGCAAGACGATCAATCCCTCCGACGCCGAGCTCCAGACCTTCTTCAAGCAGAATGCCGCGCGCTATGCGGCCGCAGTGCCGGAGACGCGCAAGATCGAGTACATCGCCTTCAGCGGCAACTCCGCGCCGGGCAGCATCACGCCGCCGACGGATGCTGAACTGCAAAGCTACTACCAGCAGCACACCAAGGACTACACGGTCGAGGAGTCGGCTAAGGTCCGGCACATCCTGATCAAGGTCGACCCGAACGGCGGCCTGTCGGACGATGCGGCAAAGGCGAAGGCGCAGGGCATCCTTGACCAACTGCACAAGGGCGGCGACTTCGCGGCGCTGGCGAAGGCCAACTCGGACGACCCCGGCAGCAAGGCCCAGGGCGGAGACCTGCCGCCGTTGAAGCGCGGGCAAACGGTGCCGGAGTTTGACCAGGCGGCGTTCTCGCTGCCCATCGGGCAGCTTTCCGGGCTGATCAAGACGCGCTTCGGTTACCACATCCTCCAGGTCCAGGAGCGACAGACGGCGCACACCCGCCCCTTCGACGAGGTGAAGACGCAGATCCTCGCGCAGCTCACCCAGCAGAAGGAAGCAGCGCAGCAGCAGCAGTACGCTCAGTCGATCGCGGCTGAAGCGGGCAAAAACGGCTTAGCGAAGACCGCGGACGCTCACCATTTGCAGGTGCAGACGACGGACTACGTCGGTCAGGATGGAGTGATCGGCGGACTTGCGGACGGCTCGAAGGTGCTGACCGCTGCGTTCGGCGCCAAGAAGGGTGCTGCGCCGCAGATGGCCTCGACAGGCGATGGTTTTGCTGTCTTTCAGGTGGATGATGTGAAGGCTGCACACGCGCCCGACTTTGCCACCTACAAGGATCACATCCTCACCGACTATCGCGAGCAGCAGACGCCTGCCCTGCTGGCTAAAAAAACCGCGGAGCTTGCGGACAAGGCGCACTCCGAAAATGATCTCGCCAGGGCAGCGAAGGAAGTGGGCGCGACCTTTAAGTCGAGCGATCTGGTAGGCCGGACTGCTCAGGTTCCGGATGTGGGCGAGCTCTCGACCGCCGCCCCGCAGCTGTTCACGCTGAACGTCGGACAGATCAGCACACCGATCAACACCGCGCGCAGCGGCGTGGTTGCGAAGCTTACAGACAAGCAGCCGCCGACCGCAGACGAGATACAGAAGAATCTGTCTGCGACGCGGGAGACCATCCTCAACCAGCGCAAGGAAGACACCTTCGCCGTCTTTGTCACCAATTTGACCGAGACCTACAAGAAGGCCGGGCGCATCGTGATGAACAAGGGAGCGCAGGGGCCGGGCGGTCCGGGTGGACTCCCGGGCGGAGGACCGGTTCAGCCCGGAAGTTAGCCTCTGTCCATGCCCACAGCAGCAAGCCTGCCGCATCGAATACTGCGGCAGGCTTTTTCATTTACGCTGCCAGAGGAGATTTCATCGATGCCGTTTCAGCGTTCATCCGGATTGTTGCTGCACATCAGCTCTCTGCCTTCGCACGGGGGCATTGGCGACCTGGGGCCGGCGGCTTACCAGTTTGTCGACTTTCTGGAGCAGGCGAAGCAGCACATCTGGCAGGTGCTGCCGATTAACCCGACCGGCTACGGCAACTCACCTTACGGCGCCATCTCGGCTTTTGCCGGCAACCCGCTGCTGATCTCGCTTGAGACTCTCGCCGATTGGGGCTGGATCGATCGCGACCGCGTCGCCGCTCTTCCGAGCGCGTCCGGAGATGTCGACTTCCAGGCAGTTTTTGCCACCAAGGTCCCGCTGCTGCAGGAAGCGGCGCGCAACTTTGTCGCCGCAAATCGGGACGCCAAGTCCTACCAGTGGAGCCAGTTCGAGCTATACCGCGCGGAAGCCGCCTCCTGGCTTGAGGCTTACGCCGACTATACCGTGCTTCGCCGCTTATATGAATCACGCAGCTGGAACGAGTGGCCGGCCGAGTACGCACGGCGCGAGCCTTCGGCCATGGCTGCCTTCCGCTACCGGCATGAAGAGGACCTGCTGGTCGAGCAGGCTCTCCAGTTTGCGTTTGAGGAGCAGTGGCGCTACCTGAAGAGCTATTGCCGCAATCGCGACATCCAGCTGATGGGCGACGTGGCAATCTTCGTCAGCTACGACTCGGCGGACGTGTGGACGCACCCTGATCTGTTTGAGCTTCGCGAGGACATGTCGCCGATACGCGTCTCCGGCGTGCCCCCTGATTATTTCTCCGCCGACGGCCAGCGCTGGGGCAACCCGCTCTATCGCTGGCACACGCTGGAGCAGCAGGGCTTCAGCTGGTGGGTGGACCGCATCCGCCGCGCGCAGGATCTCTTCGACATGATCCGGCTCGACCACTTCCGCGGTTTCGAGGCTTTCTGGGCCATTCCCGGCCAGGACACCACGGCTCGTAACGGGAAATGGGTCAAGGCTCCCGGCCGCGCCCTCTTTGAGCGGCTGCAGCAGGCTTTGGGCAAGCTGCCCTTCGTGGCGGAAGATCTAGGCGTCATCACCAAGCCGGTCGACGCGCTGCGGGAGGAGTTTGCGCTGCCCGGCATGCGCATCCTCCAATTCGGCTTCGGCAATCGCGGCGCGCACAGCTACCTGCCGCACAAGTATGTTCCGAACTCGGTCGTCTACACCGGCACCCATGACAACGATACGACTCTCGGCTGGTGGCAGACAGGCGCGAGCGAAGCCGAGAAGGAGGCGGTCGCCACCTATCTTCGTCCGGGAGAAGACGGAGTGGTGTGGGCGATGATCCGTGCGGCGGCGACCTCGGTTGCGGACACCTGCCTGTTTCCGGTGCAGGACATTCTGGAGCTCGACTCGAGCGCGCGCATGAACGTGCCCTCGCGCGGAGAAGGGAACTGGAGCTGGCGCTGTCCGCCGGGCGCGCTCGCGGACAGGCTGGCGCACAAGCTAGCAGAGCTTGCGGAGGTCACAGATCGCGACCACGTAGCCGAGCCGCCAAAGGATGAGGAGCCGAAGGAGTCTGACGAGTCGCAGACGGAAGAGCGTGAAGGCGAAGGCGTGTCGCAGGCCGCAGCGGCCCACCCGGATGCTTAGGCTTCGCTGCTGGTACTTTGGTGAACGGAAACGCGCGGCTATCGCTGATTTATGATCGGCAGGTGATCAAACGCTTTTACATTCACAACTTTCGTTGCCTTGAGAACTTCGACCTCCCCATCTCGGGCCGTTCATCGACTCTGCTGATCGGCAAGAACGGATCAGGAAAGACTACGGTTGCGTTCGCGCTTGAGATACTCCAGCGGATAGCGCGGGGGACCAACAGAGTTGGTGACCTCGTTAAGATCAAGGATTTCAACCGCGGACGCGCTGAACAGCCGATTCGGCTTGAACTGGAAGTCGAACTTAACAAGCAACTGTACAGCTACGTCATTGCTTTTGAACTTCCAGCGGGTTTCAAAGAGATGCGCGTTATGGAAGAAAGCCTCTCAGTAGCCTCTAAACCGCTTTATACAAGGGCCGTCGCAAAAATCCAGCTTGCACGGGCAGGCAAAGAAGAGGCGGCCGTGTTCTCGCTAGATTGGCACCTGGTTGCACTGCCAACTATTCAGACCAGAGAGAATGATCCCCTCTTTGTTTTCAAGACTTGGCTGAGTCGCATGCTTATACTGCGTCCCTCGCCCTCCCTCATTCGGGGAGAATCTTACTCGGAGACCTTCCAACCTGATTCTCAGGTTTCCGATTATGGGGCTTGGTTTACCGCAGTGCTGGCAAATGCTCCAGCCGCGTATTCTCAGATTGCAGACTACCTCACTCAAGTGATGCCTGATTTCAAAGCCATCACGAATCCTCTGGTTGGGACAGAGGCTCGTCGCCTCCTTGTTCAGTTCGAGAGCGGAAACGAGAGCTTTCAGCTTCCACTCGAAGAGCTCTCGGATGGCGAAAAGTGTTTTGCTGTTTGTGCTTTGGTTTTGGCAGCTAACACGACATACGGACCCCTTCTCTGCTTCTGGGACGAGCCTGACAACTACATAGGTACGTCAGAGATCGGCCACTTTGCCCTTGCATTGCGCAGAGCGTTTCAAACCGGCGGCCAGTTCATTGCTACTTCTCACAACGCAGAAACAATCCGACGCTTCTCGAATGAGAATACTCTCCTCCTGTCCAGAAGAAGTCATTTGGAGCCAACAATAGTTCGACTCGTTTCTGATTTAGAGCCAGAACTTTTGGGCGAGCTGATCAATTCCCTTACGCGAGGCGATCTCCCTTCATGAACAGATACCAACCTCATCTGCTGGTGATACCCGAAGACGACGCTAATCGACAAATCGCTAATGGTTTTCTCCAAGAAGTGACGGTCAATCAACGTCGCATTCAGGTGCTTGATGAAGTGGGCGGATGGCATAACGTGATCGGAAGCTTTCTTTCGAACCGTTACCTCGAAATGCAAATCTACAAAGAGCGACATGTTCTGCTGATATTGGATTTTGACAACGATCCAACACGATTCGCGACCGTAAGGTCTCAAATACCGCCTGAAGTAGAAGACCGCGTGTACATTCTTGGCTCGCATAGCACGCCAGAACCACTACGGAAAGATCTCGGCTCTTTCGAAACTATCGGTTTACGGCTCGCGCAAGCCTGTCGGAACAGTACCAACGATGGTTGGGAGCATCGGCTCTTGGCTCATAATTCGCCAGAAGTCGCGCGCATGAGGATGCAGGTTCGTCCTTTTCTGTTTAGCGGGGCGGCTTAGGCAGGCCCATGTTTATGCTCCCGCTCTAATTCATCATCTGAAATCGACAAGCATAGTTCAAGTGCTCGCTCCACGCAGTCACTTGGCTACTGCTTATAGATACGCGACTCCCAGGGCGCGAGGTTGAGAGTCGCAGCGTTGACTTCATGGGTCCCGGGGATATCTGAGAGCAGCAGGCTTCCGGCTTTGACCCCGTTGGGCAGCGTGTACGCGACCGCATTAGAGCTGAAGTTTTCGACCATGAGGTACTTCTCGCTCCCGAGCGTGCGGGTGTAGGCGTAGACGTGTTCATTCTTAGGATCGAGGTCTTCGTAGTCGCCGTAGACGAAGGCGAGGCTGTGCGCGCGCAAGGCGATCAGCGCGCGCATGTAGTTGAGGACGGAAGCCGGGTCGGACTCCTCCTGGGCGGCGTTGATCTCCCTGTAATTGGGGTTGACGGCAAGCCACGGGTGGTTCCCGGTGGTGAAGCCGGCCTCGGGAGAGCTGTCCCACTGCATGGGGGTGCGGGCGTTGTCGCGGGAGACCTTCGCCTGCGAGCTGAAGAAGTCGGCGGCTGAGATTTTGCCCGTATCCACCAGGTCCTTGTAGGCATTCTTCACGGCGATGTCGTCGTAGTCGGCGAGTGTCTTGAAGGGGTAATCGGTCATGCCCAGCTCGTCGCCTTCGTAGAGGAACGGAGTGCCGCGAAGCGTCAGGATCATGGTTTCAAACAGCTTGGCGGAAGGGACGCGCATTGCAGGCGAATCGTCACCAAACGTCGAGACAATGCGCGGGTTGTCATGATTCGAGAGGAAGACGGTGTCCCAGTCGTGCTTGGTCAGGACCCGGGCGTGAGCGTCGTAAATGGCCTTAAGCTCGGGCAGCGACCAGGGGCCAAGCTTCGAGAGGCCGAAGTCGTTGCGGCCGAGCTTGATTGCGTCGAAGTTGAAGATCATGTTGAGCTCGTGGCGCCGGTCGTCGACCAGGTTGTTGGTCTGGGCGAGAGTGGTGCCGGTGGCCTCGCCGACGGACATGTCGTCGTACTTTGAGAGGACCTTGTCATCCATCTCATGCAGGTACTCGGCCAGGTGCGGGCCGTTGGCGTAGGCGTTCGGCGGATTCTTGAGCTGCTCCGGGGTCAGGTCAGGCAGGCCGGTCGGCTTTGAGATCAGCGGAATGACGTCCATGCGGAAGCCGGAGACGCCCTTGTCGAGCCAGAAGCGCATGAGCGAGAAGACCTCTTCGCGGACCCTGGGATTTGCCCAGTTCAGGTCAGGCTGCTTCACGGCAAAATAGTGGAGGTAGTACTCGTTGGTCTTAGGGTCAAGCGTCCAGGCAGAGCCCGAGAAGTAGGAGGGGTAGTTGTTTGGCGGGGTGCGGGTGCCGTCGGGCGCGGTGTGGCCCGGCCGCCAGATGTAGAAGTCGCGGTAGGGATTGTCCTTGGACTTGCGGGACTCGACGAACCACTTGTTCTCATCCGAGGTATGGTTGACGACCAGGTCAATGATCAGCCGCATGTGGCGCTGCCTGATGCCGGCGAGCAGCGTGTCAAAGTCGCCCATGTCGCCGAACTCCTTCATCACCTTGCGGTAGTCGCGGATGTCGTAGCCGTTGTCGGCGTTGGGCGAGTCGAAGTGCGGACTCAGCCAGATGACGTTCACACCCAACTTCTGCAGATAGTCGAGCTTCGACGTAATGCCGGGCAGGTCACCGATGCCATCGCCGTTCGAATCCTTGAAGGAGCGCGGATAGACCTGGTAGACGACGGCTTCTTTCCACCACTTGGGTTCGTAGCC
>CAXUND010000093.1:0-12461 GCA_964252445.1 uncultured Acidobacteriaceae bacterium
CAGCGAGGTGCGTTCCGGTCAGCGCGTCGATGTCAACCGTCTCTACCGCGCCTTTACCCGCGCTGCTGCCGGCAAAATGGCGAACCCGGTAAGAATCTCGGACCGCTGCCTGGACACCGGCGCCACCCGCGCGAAAAAGGGTGCCGGGCTCTCCGGCGAGTAAGGCATGGCCGCCACCGCCGCCACGTTCGCAGCTCAGCTGACCGAGGTCTCAAAGCTCTTCGGAACCTTTGTCGCGCTGCGCAAAGTCACGCTCACGCTCGAAGCCGGCCGCTGCTACGTGCTGCTGGGTGAGAACGGCGCAGGCAAGTCGACGCTGCTGCGGGTTTTGGCTGGATTGCTGCGGCCGAGCTACGGCACGGCGCTTGTCCTGGGTGAGCCGCCGCGTGAGGTGCGCGACCGCATCGGCTACATGAGCCACGCGCCCATGCTCTATGACGAGTTTTCCGCGAGCGAAAATCTCGGCTACTTCGCTGCGCTCTATCCCGATCGGGACTGTCTCCAGCCTGCAGACGCACTGACCATGGCCGGCCTGGACCCGGCGCTCACGCGACCGGTCTCGCAGTATTCGCAGGGGATGCGCCAGAGGGTCTCGCTGGCGCGCGTGCTGCTGTCCCGGCCCGAACTGCTGCTGCTCGACGAACCTTTTTCGAACATGGACGCAGCCAGCGCGCAGCAGATGCTGGAGCTGGTCTCGGCGCTCGCAGACCAGGGGCGGACCGTGGTGCTCACAACGCATCAGCGGGCGCTCGCCGAGCCGATCGCGCATGAGCTGGTGACCATGTCTCTAGGCGCAGTCACGCGGATTGAGGCAGGAGTTCGGGCGTGAAGACCAATGCAGCTCGCTTTCTCGATGGGCTGGGGATCGAGTACCGCCTTCAGGAGTACGAGGTCGACCCTGAAGACCTGTCGGCCACCACGGTCGCGCGCAAGATCGGGCTGCCGCCCGGGCAGGTCTTCAAAACCTTGCTGTGCGTGACATCGGACAAGACCCACCTGTTCGCCGTCATCCCCGGCGACGCTGAACTTGACTTCAAGAAACTCGCCGCCGCTGCCGGTGTGCGCAAGGCAGAGATGGTCTCGCTCAAGGAGGTGCAGCCGCTGACCGGCTACATCCGCGGCGGGGTTACCGCCTTCGGCGCGAAGAAGCCGTTCCCGGTCTTCCTGGACGAGACGGCTGAGCTGTTCGATGTGATCTCCGTATCTGCAGGCGTACGCGGCGCCCAGCTGCTGCTGTCGCCCGCGGACTACCTGGGCGCAGCCGCGGCCACGGTCGCTGCACTCACCGCCGCTCCCAGGAAGGACCATTCGTGACGCGGCCGCCCTGGCTCACTCACCTGGCGAAGGACCTGCGCCTCGAATGGCGCTCAAAGGACGCCGTCAACGCGATGCTCTTCTTCGCGCTGCTGGTGGTGGTGCTCTTTTCACTCGCCTTTGACCCGACGCGCGAAGTCTCGCGCGAGATCACCGGCGGCGTGCTCACCGTGGCCACTATGTTTGCCGCGGTCAGCGCGCTCAACCAGGCCTGGACGCGGGAGATCCGCAACCAGGTACTGGACGCGCAGCGCATGACTGGGAGTCCGGCTGCCGCGCTCTTCCTCGGCAAGGTGCTGGCAAATTTTATGTTCGTCAGCGTGGTGGAGCTGGTCCTCGCCCCTCTGTTCGTGATCTTTTACAACCTGCATGCGGAGGGCAACGGCTGGCTGCTGCTCCTGATCCTGCCGCTCGGGACCTGGGCGCTGGTGGTGAACGGGACCTTCTTCGCCGCTCTGTCTCTACGGACCAGAAGCCGCGAACTGTTGCTCCCGCTGCTGCTCTTCCCTATCTTCATCCCGGCGCTGCTGGGGATGGTCTCGGCGACGACGGACGTGCTCACCGGCGAGTCGGACCCGACCCTCTGGATCGAGCTGCTCGCCGGCTACGATGTGGTTTTCACCCTGGTCTGCCTGCTGCTGTTTGATACGGTGCTCGAAGCCGAGTAGCCATCTAGCGGCTCATCATGTGCGAGTGCAGCAGGTGAACCGTCGAGTAGATGAGCATCCAGCCGCCTACGACAATCGAGCCCACGATGACCACAATCCTGCCGCCCCGGCGATCTCCGGCGCTGAACTCGCGCGTCTTGCGCACGCCGTAGATTTGCCCGGCGATGCCGATGCCAAAGATGATAACGCCGATGACAAGAGTGAGAATGGCCATGAACTGAAGTTTTAATCTTGCGCCCGCACGGCTGGCAAGCCCTTTTCTGGCTCGTCAACGGGGCCATAAGTTTCATCCTGGTATGAAGCCGCGCGGCCTTCCCCAACGTTTACACTGGGAGACGCACCCGTGAGACTTGAAGGACGCACGATGACGATCTTCCGATGGCTGTGGCTCGTGGCGACGCTCGCCGTACTGGCCAACGGGTTCCACGTGGCCATGTTTGTGGTTCCGCCGGATGCTGACCAGGGTGAAATCCAGCGCATCTTCTACTACCATTTACCGGCCTGGTTCGGGACTTCGCTGTTCTTCCTGCTGAATCTCGGCGCTTCCCTCACCTACCTCGCTCTTCGCAATCGGCGGACCGGACTGGCCATGAAGGCCGACGCGCTCGCGGTCGCTTCGGCGGAGATGGGCATAGTCTTCTGCACGGTCGGACTGGTCACCGGCTCGCTGTGGGCGCGGCCGGTGTGGGGCATCTGGTGGACCTGGGACGAGCGGCTGACCTCGACCCTGATCCTGTGGCTGATCTACGTCGCCTACCTGCTGCTGCGCCGCTTTGCCGCGGGTCCGCAGATGCGGACACTGGCCGCCGTCATGGCCATCTTCGGCTACCTTGATGTGCCGATCGTCTACATGTCGACCCGCTGGTGGCGCACGCAGCATCCAGGTCCGGTGCTGCTCGGCGGCCCCAATGCCGGGCTTGACCCCAGCATGTGGCCGGCGGTCTGGTGGAATGCCGCCGGGTGGCTGATGTGGGGAGTCTTCGTGGTGAGCCTGCGCTACGCCAGCGCCTACGCGGAACAGCGCGCGGAGGAAGCCGCCGGGCTGCGCGCGCTCGACTACGTGCCGGAGCCGCTGCGTGCCTACCCCACCCGGAACCTGCCCGGAGGCGCCGTATGATGCAGGACACACCCGTCAACCCTATGTTCCACCGTCACCTGGTCCTGGGATACAGCTTTGCCTGGATCGCCCAGCTCAGCTACCTGGCGTACGTGGTCGCACGCCGCGTTCGTGCGGGCAGGCAGAAGTCGCTGTAGCCAGCCATGCCGGAGACGCATCGCTACTCGGTCTGCGTGACCTGCACCGGCAACCTGGGTGCCGGCACTGCCGACGATCGCAGCTATCTGCGATCGTTCGACATCAGCTGCAGGGATAACCTGAACAAGCCGACCACCCCGGGCTCCTCGGACCCGGCCTTCCGCGGAGACAGCAGTCGCTGGAATCCGGAGGAGCTGCTGGTCGCCTCCCTCTCTGCCTGCCACAAGCTCTGGTACCTGCACCTCTGCGCTGCTGCCGGGATCGTCGTGACGGCCTACGTCGATAAAGCCGAAGGCGAGATGCAGGAAGCGTCGAACGGGAGCGGCGTATTTACCCGGGTGACGCTGCGGCCGCTCATCACGCTGGCCGTCGCAATGGATGAGGCGAAGGCCACTGAGCTCCACACCTCCGCGCATGAGCATTGCTTCATCGCTCGCTCGGTGAACTTCCCGGTGCTGTGTGAGCCGACCTTCGCCGCAGCCACTCTTCCCGCGTAATCTCCCAGATCTCGCTGGCATAGCGGCCGCTCACATAGTCGCGTTCTTCAATCAACACCACCCGCATGCCTTCCTTCTCGGAGATCCGGCGTGAAGCCGCATTCGGCACCGCTTTGGGCACCCGCAACCGACTGAACCCCAGTTCCAGAAACCAGAACTCTGTCACCCGCTCTGCCGCTTCGGTCATCAGGCCCTGCCCACGCCACGCTGGATCAAGCCAGAAGCCGCGATTGTCGTGCTCTCCCTTCATCAGCCCGATCGCCCCGATCAGTTGTTCGGGCGCCGTCTTCAGACGGATCGTCCACTGCCACTCGTCGCCACGCTCCATCGCCGGCAGGGCACGATCGTGAAGAAAGATCATTGCACCGTCTGCGGGATACGGCCATGGAACATGGTTCATCAGGTATTCGACCACGGCCCACTGCGGAAACAGCCGCTGCACCTGCTCGGCGTCCGCAAGCTCCAGCGGGCGCAGCAGCAAACGGGCGGTCTCGAGCGGCCGGATCACTTGAGCAGGCTACCAAGCTTATCAGCCTCGCGGTCCGGTTCTGATTGCTCCGCATCTGGCGAGTCGCTACACTAAACGTTTGGCAGCGCGCTGACCCGGGCGCCAGGAAGGCAACATCATGCTGGTAGTCATGAAGTCCCACGCAACCGCGGAAGAGATCCAGGCAGTCTGCGACCACATCGAGCATCTGGGCTTTCGCCCGCACCCGCTACCGGGCGCGCAGCGCACTGCCATCGGCATCACCGGCAACCAGGGTGCCGTGAACGACGGCACCCTGAGCGAGCTTTCGGGCGTGCAGGAAGTCATTCGCGTCTCCAAGCCATACAAGCTGGTGAGCCGCGACGTGAAGGAAGAAGACACCGTCATCCGCTTTCCCGGGACCAACGTTTCAATCGGCGGGCGTGACCTGGCCGTCATCGCCGGCCCGTGCTCGATTGAGACCCGCGAGCAGGCCTTTGCCGTCGCCGACAGTGTCGCCGCCGCGGGCGCGCAGCTGTTTCGCGGAGGAGCGTACAAGCCGCGGACCTCGCCCTACGCGTTTCAGGGCCTGGGCGAAGAGGCGCTGGTCATCATGGCTGAGATCCGCGACCGTACCGGCATGCGCATCGTTACCGAGGCCATCGACCAGGAGGCGCTCGACCTGGTCGCCGACTATGCCGATGTGATCCAGATCGGCGCGCGCAATATGCAGAACTACTCGCTGCTCCGCGCCGCCGGCCGCAAACGCAAGCCCGTTCTGCTCAAGCGCGGCATGTCCTCGACTCTCGAAGAGCTGCTCATGGCAGCCGAGTACATCATGAGCGAGGGCAACTACGAGGTGATCCTGTGCGAGCGCGGCGTCCGCGGCTTTGCCGACCACACCCGCTTTACGCTCGACCTGAGCATCATCCCCGCGGTGCAGCGGCTGAGCCATCTGCCCATCGTCGTCGACCCCAGCCACGCCACCGGCAAGCGCAACAAGGTGGTGCCCATGAGCCGCGCGGCGGTGGCTTCAGGCGCGGATGGATTGATCGTCGAGGTGCACAACCAGCCCGAGCGCGCGCTGTCTGACGGCGCGCAGTCCATCTACCCGGAGCAGTTCGTGCAGTTGATGGAGGAGTGCTCGCAGATCGCCACCATACTCGGGCGAAACATCCCGCGCGGAGTAGAGCTGTCGGAGCTCACTCCCCACTAATTACCCTGCACCTGTTGTCCCGGGTAATGCCCTGTACTTGCCTCGCGACCGAGGAGCGGTTTGCCTTGCTTTGTGGAGCGAAGCGAAGAGAGTGGCTAGTCGCGAGGAGGTCAGAACGGCGAGCAGCAGATCCTTCTCTCCGCTCACTCTCCGCTCAGCAGCTCAGCCCTTCTGGGGATAACTCGCTCCTTCGGGTAGAGTGAAAAAGCCACATGAAGCGCCTGCTGTTACTCTTACCCCTCCTCAGCCTTACCGCATGCCGCCGCCCCGGCTTCCCCGAGTATCCCGCGGATTACCGCGAGTACGCCTACGTCTCCAACGGCGGCAGCAATACCGTCACCGTGCTCGACATGGTGAACCTGCGCCAGGATCGCGTACTGCGCGTCGGAGTCAATCCCTCCGGGTTGGCGGTCAATCCTGTCCGCAATGAGGTCTACGTCGTCAACTCCGGCTCGAACAGCGTCAGCATCATTGAGACGGAGACCAACCGTGTGGCCGCAACCGTGCCCGTGCACGCCAGGCCCTATTTCATCTCCGTCGATCACAGCGGCCAGCGCGCGTACATCGCCAACTCCGCTTCAAACAATGTCTCCGTCCTCGATCTTCAAAAGCGGCGGGTGATTGCCACGGCGGCCGCGGGGGAAGGATCAGGAGAAGCAGTCATCTCGCCCGATGACAACGCGCTGGTCGTCTCGAATCGCGTGGCGAACAGCGTCAGCGTGCTTGACGGCCATACTCTGAAGCTGCGGGCAGCCTTCCTCGCCTGCCCGCAGGCCACCGATGTAGTCGTGACCCTTGATGCCCAAAAGGCATTCATAGCCTGCTCAGGCGGCCATCAGATCATGGTCCTGGGCCTGGCCCGCGCGGCTACGCCCACGCTGCCGGCTGCGCCTGATCGACTGCTGGCGATGCTCGATGTCGGGCAAACGCCGGTGCACCTTGCCCTCAAGCCGGACGGCGGAGAGGTCTTCGTCTCGAACTTCAATTCGGACACCATCTCGGAAATCCTGACCGGCACCAACGAGGTCGCCGGCGCCTATCTGGTCGGCGCCCATCCGGCCAGCGGGGTGGTCAGCGCCGACAACGCGTACCTGTGGATCTCAAACTTCAACGCGGATACCGTGGGCGTCTACTCGATCGACGACGGCAAGCTGATCAACACGGTCCATGTGGGCTCCGGCCCGGATGCGCTGGCGTTCTCGAATTCGGGCTTTGTGCTGCTGGTAGCCAATGCCGGCTCAGGCGATATCTCGCTCGTGCGCACAGCCAGCCGCAAGCCCGGCGGCGCGAGCGTTACCGGTTCACTGTTCACCATGCTGCCTTCCGGCAGGCAGCCGAACGCGATCGCGGTGAAAGCTTTCCGGGTGAAATAGTCGTTAGCTTATATCCACCTAGATCAATGTCGCCTTGGTCTGCCACTCTCAATGCTCATCGATGGTCACCCGATTCTCTCACCGCGTAACCCGGCATGAATAAGACTCCTCAGCTCGGGAAGAAAACATTGCTGCGCAGAGTCACTGGATAGACTAACGGCCGCGCTGAGTGTATTCATCACCCGCGACAAAACCTCCCAATCATCGGGGAGAGACTTGCCTCCCTTCGTCCGAAAGCCGTCGACAAAATGCGATTCCCAATGAACAGAGTCAGGCTTCTGATAGCACATGAAGCGAGCCGCGTCCCAAAGAGAGGAGCCGATGCCGGCAAGTTCCCAGTCCAAGATTCCTGTCACCTCCCAATGACCTTCTTTCTGGTCGAGAACAACGTTGCGGTGGTTAAAATCACCATGAACTAGGGATCGTTCGTCGCATAAGCGTTGAAGGACCGGTGACCATTTGTCGAACATTTCATGGAGCAGAGATAAGTCTGCTCTTCCGATGCGTTCCCGCAGGATCGGACCGGCTAGTTGATGCGCCGTGAGTTGAAATCGCTGGTTGAGATGACCGGCTACGGAGAGCGGAATATCTTGATTCTGCAGCACTCCGAGACAGCGTCCAATGGCACGTGCGGCATTCGCCATATCCAGTCGAGAACCGCTAGCCCTGATTTGGCGAAAGGTAAGCCCCGGGAGAAAACGATAGATGAGGTACGGAATGCCGCAGTCGCCACCAGTCACTTCTGATTTCACCAACCTGGGCACCGGGATCAAGTCTTGAAGGGCTTGTAGGAGAAGAATCTCCTGTCGGCAGGGCGCTGCACCGCGAAGATATTGCCTAAGAACGAGCAGCTCATCGCCGGCTTTCAACCGCACCAGGACATTAAAATTTGTAGCTCCTCCTTTGAGGATCTCCAGGGACTGAACGCGATCATTTGGTAAGGCGACTGCCAAAATGCGCCGCGCACCATCGAGTGACCCTATCCCCGACGAAGAGCAAGCCATGCTCTCGATTATCGCCAATGCTCCAAGCGAGCCACCGACAAGTCGGGTGCCATCAAGCGATACACAAGTCACCGAAAATCTGCTGGAGATGTCGCCGCTAGCGCTGCCTTGCCAGCACCAGCGTGATATCGTCGGGCTGCTCCGCCGTGCCGATCCAGCTGCGCAGAGCCTGCATCACCTGCTCGCAGATCGCATCCAGTGGCAAATGGCGATGGCGCCGCACGACGTCCACCAGCCGATCCTCCCCGAAGTCGCCAAAGTCATTCTCCGGTTCGGTCACGCCATCCGAGTAGGCGATCAGGATGTCCCCAACCTTCATCGTCTCCTCGCCCTGCTGGTAGCGCATGTGGTCGATGAGCCCAACCACGGTCCCGCCGCAGTCCAGACGCGCAACCGAATCGTCTGTACGCAGCAGCAGCGGCGGCAGCTGGCCGCCGGTTGAATAGGTGAGGGTCCTGCGGACGCCGTCGTAGTGGGCCAGAAACAGGGTCGCGTACTTCTCCGGCTGGGTGCTGCGAAAGAGATGACGGTTGAGCAGGCCCATGATCCTGGCAGGCTCAGAGAACGAGATACCGGTTCCCGACGCGACACCCAAAGCCGCGCCTTCAGCGAACCTGGGGTGCGACGGATCGAGCGAACTCGCTGCCGACATGTCCTCACCCGCAAACCGGTAGGCGCGCACCGCGGAGTGCAGCGTCGCCATCAACAGCGCGGCCGAGATGCCCTTGCCGCTGATGTCGCCAAGCGCGATCGATAGGTCCGAGGCTCCCGACAGCAGGAAGTCATAGTAGTCGCCGGAGACAGAACGCGCCGGATGGCAGACGCCATGCACCTCAAGCATGGGCAGCGAGATGCGCATACTGGGGAAGAGATTGGCCTGCACCTCCTGCGCAATGGCCAGCTCGCTCTGCAGACGCTCCTTCTCGCGCTGCTCTTCAAGCAGTCTTTCCAGCGAACCGGACATGGTGTTGAACGAAGAGGAGAGCGCCGCGAGCTGATCCCGCCGGGTAACCGCAATGCGGTGGGCGAAGTTGCCATGGTCGATCTCGACGGTTGCGCGATACAGATCCCGGATCGAGCGTGTAATAGTCTGGTTGAGCCGCACAGCCAGCAGAAAGGCCAGCAGCTCCAGCAGGGCGAAGAAGATCGCGATGCCGATCAGAACATCCTGGATCACGGCGGCTATCTTAAGCGAGCGGCTGAAAAGGTGCTTGTAGAGCAGCGACGGGCGCGAGGTGACGTGGGTGATACCGTCGCGGCTCTTCCCTGTATCCCAGTCGGTAGCAGGCAGGGGCGCGTAGAAGCTGACCGGCAGATCGTAGAAGCCTCGCGCCGGCGGAAGCGTCCCGCCGGTAATGGACTTTCCGCTAAGAATGTCGGCGCGATAGCGGTTTCTGCCATCCTTAACGGCAGCGTTGTCCCCGACCTCTATGTGGACGTTGTTGTCGTCACTGGTGAGCGTGTCAGGGTCCGGGTCAGAGACATCAGGAACAAGGGTGATCTGGCCAAGGTCGCGGGCAACCTGCTCGATGCCCTCGCGTTCTACTGGCGCGCTGCTGATGACGGTGGTGGTGTGTCCGTTGACGGTCTCGTTGTCAATGGCCCGGAGATACAGCCGGTCGCCATCGACGACAATGCCGCGGAACCCCGGCTTCGCCCAGGTGGGAATGCGGTCGAGCGTGGCAACGTCGTCGAGCTTCTCTGCCTTGCTGGCAGCCTGATTTTTGATCAAAGGCTCCGGCTTGCCGTCACGGAATACACGGACCGTCAGTGGACCATCACCTTCATTGCTCGGCGGACCCTGCTCGGGAAGGCGTGTCGGGAAGGCTGGCAGGTGGGCCATGTGCCCGGCCAGGGCCCGGTTGTGCATGCCCATCTGGGCTTCCCCGCGCATGAGCTCTTCCTGTGAGACGTAAATTGCAAACTGCCCGGCGAGCACGTACGCAGCCAGAAACGCCAGGATGGCAAAAAGCACGATCGGCGCCAGGCCCATCAACAGGTAAGTGACAACCAGCCGATTTCTGACCTTCCACAGAAAGCGGTTGACCACCCACCGCCAGGTGAGCATGAAGAGCACCACTGAAAGGATGGCGAGCACGGGCAGGCTGAAAATAAAGAAGAGTACGCCGAGGCCACCGGGCAGCAGCCGGCCCAGGCTCATCGCGACGCCGATCAGGAACAGCCAAAAGCCGAAGCGAGCCAACCTGGTTTGTGGCGTAGGCAGGCGAAGCGGGTTGCACAGGCCGGTCTCAATCGAGCGCAGACTGCGCCGCTTGCGAAGCTGTGGAGGAGGTGGTGCGATGGCGGTGCTCATACTCTTGATTCCAGTTGCGTAGCCGCGGCTTCCAGGTCGGCCTGGTGCGCCAGCCACAAAGTGTAACGCGTTGCAGAGGAGTGTGCGCCGGCCAGCATCAGCAGTCCGGTGAGAAAAGCCCACATCATCAGTCCTACGGAGACGGAAAAGGGACCGTAGACCGCGCCCAGGTCCATCCAGTGCAGCGCGCGAACGTAAATCAGTTTAGCCACTTCCCAGGAGAGGCCGGCGACGATAGCGGTCGGCAGCACGGCCCGCACCGGCAGACGGCGGTTTGGCAGCGCCCAGTAGATCAAAAAGAAGATGGAGATGCTGAGCAGGGCTGCTGAGATTTGCAGAAAGCTGTGCGCAATCAAGTTGAACAGGAAATTCTTCGTGTGCCCGAAGAAAAGCAGCGTCAGCACCTTCGTCTGCACCGCGGTAAACGCGACCGACGCAAGCGCCAGAACGCCGACCGCCAGCGCGAGACCGAGCGAAAGCAGCTGGTTCTTCACGTATGAACGGTTCTGCCCTACTCCCCAGACCTGGTTGAGAGCCACCTCCAGCGGCAGGAAGACGCCGGTGGAAGAGATCAGCAGGGTCACCACGGACGCTAGTTGCACTCCTCCGCGCGCATTCACCAGCAGGCTCATGTTGCGGACCACGAAGTCCTGGTTCGCCGGCAGAAAGTAGTGGATCATCTCTCCAAGCACCGAGACCATCGCAGCCGAATGGAAGACGCGGCGGGCCGCCGTAAACATCAGCACGATGAAAGGAAAGAGCGAGAGAATCGCATTTGCGGCCACGCTGAAGGCGTAGGTGTGAACCTCCGTCTGCGACAGATAGCGCAGGAGCGAAACGACCTGCGGCCACCAGCCGGCGCCGCGCGCGACCGGCGCGGGAGGGTGCGGCATCGGCGGCAGCCCGGTGCGAAACGACGGCACTTGAGGCGCACGGCGAAACCAGGGCATACGCCGATGCTAGCAAACCGCTTCCTGCGGAGCTATCACCGAGAGCAACGATGCCGGGCTCAACGTCGGTCCGCGCCCGCATGCTTTTCGGCGGCAATGCGAGCAATGGCCCACCGGGCCGACTCGGCAAGCACCGCGTCGGCGTCCTCTGTCCAGCTCTCGAGCTGCGGCAGAAAATCAGCTCTGCCGCTGTTCCCCATGGCAATGGCCACATTGCGCCGTAAACCTTCGTATCGAGCGCGCTTGACCGGGGAGCCGAAGAAGGCAGCCGCATACTGCTCTTCGCTCATCCCGGCCAGCCAGGAGAGTTCGGGGTTGATCAGCTCGGGCCGCGGCTCAAGCTCCGGGTCAACCTCTACCGGGCGATCGCGCCTGTGCTTGGCGTTCCAGGGGCAGACGTCCTGGCAGATATCACACCCAAATACCTGCCGGCCCATCGGCGCACGCAGCTCCTCGGCTATCGGTCCCCGCTTCTCGATGGTGAGGTAGGCAATGCATCGGCTCGCATCCATCTGGTAGGGAGCCGGTAGCGCCTGGGTGGGGCAGGCATCCAGGCAGCGGGTGCAGCTGCCGCACCGGTCCGGCGGCAGAGTCGCCGGCCGGCTGACCTCAAGCGAAGTAGCAATGACCGCGAGAAAGAAGAAAGACCCCAGTGTTTCTGACAGCGTGCACGTGTTCTTGGCGGTCCAGCCGATGCCCGCCGCGTGCGCGTAGCTGCGCTCGATCACGGGTCCCGTGTCCACCCAGGCGCGCGAGCGAAAGGGCTCCGGAATCGCGCCATGGAGCAGCGTCTCGAGCTTGTGCAGCCGCCGCAACAGCACCTTGTGGTAGTCCGACGGGCGCCGTGGAGCATCGGGATCAGCCGGCGTCTCCCGGCTTCCCGACCAGGCGTAGCGGGCAATCCACCCCTGGACTTCGGCCGCCGGATCAATCGAAAGTGGTGCGTCTGCGTCATAGGGAGCGGCGCACACGATGACCGAGCGTGCCCACGGCAGCACCACTTCTAGCGAGGAGCGGAGCAGCCGGCCCTGCTCGTCGCGGCGCTTCAGCCAGTCCATCTCCCCGGCACGCCCATCTGCGATCCACTGCTCCAGGTAGTCGGGCGAGTGTCGATCAGGCAGCGGCACGGGCGCGATCCCGGCCTGGGCAAAGCCGGCGTCCCGCGCATAAGCGCTCAGGTTGCATAAAACATCTTCAAGACCGGAGTCCATCTGCCTCTCTGAGTCCTACCCCAAGGCGAGCAGGCGCGCAACCGCCTGGCCGGGCAGCAGCGGCAGATGCTAAAATCAAGCCACAGCAGCGGAGAGATGGCAGAGCCCGGTTGAATGCAGCTGACTCGAAATCAGCCATACCTTTACGGGTATCGGGGGTTCGAATCCCTCTCTCTCCGCCATACACCCTTCT
>CAXUND010000094.1:0-12321 GCA_964252445.1 uncultured Acidobacteriaceae bacterium
GCTGCCGATGGTCCCTGACTCTTTCCCGAGCAGCGCCAACAGTGCCTCAGAACATTACCGAGATGTAATGTGGCGGTCACGAGCCCGTTAGGAACCGCTTGCAATACTGCTTCCGTAGGAGTGGGTTCAACGTTCCGTTCCCATCCTGTGCGGCACTCTACGGCCTGTTCATAGGCCTCGGCAACACACGTGGCGCTCCGACAGTCGTCGTTCCGCCTGCAAACCGGCAGCCGACACCCAGCCGCGCTAGCCGTCTCCCGTCTGCTTGTTCCTGGCCCTCGGCCGAAGATCAACCTTCTCTTCTCCGTCAGGCAGGTAAACGTAACTCACGTTCTAACAACTGTGGAGTGATGATCGATGTTGAGCAAAACGTTCCTAACGATGGTTCCCAGTACATGGACGAGCAAACGGCTGCTCCCGCTCGCGGTGCCGCTGGCGATAGCGGGATTCAGCCCGATAGCGCTCTCGCAGTCCGTCCCGTTCCCGACCTACACGGTAGGCGAGAACAAAAGCGCAGCAAATGGCCCGGATTATCCATCAACCCTGGGTGCCCCCTGGGTTGTCAGTAATGGCCAGGTCATCACTCCGGCGGGCACCCAGGTCTATCTCGGTATCACCACCCGCGCCAAGGCGGTTGCGCTGAACCCGACCGGCAATCACACTGCTGCCGTACTGCAAATGGGCGCGCCGCAGGCAGTCACCATCTTCAACACTCAGACCGGCGCCGTTCTGCAGACGTACTCAGCTGCGGCGGGTAAAGATCCGGACGGCAGCGGCACCGGCATCACCTACACGCCCGACGGCAAGTACCTGCTGTTCAGCCAGGACGGCAACTACGGCCCGGGCAGCTTCATCGCCATTGCCAGCGTCAACCCGACCACCGGCCTGCTCTCTGACCTTACTCAGGTTAACGTTCCCGTTGACCTGAACTCCGCCAACTACCTGACCACCGTCACCTGCTTTCCGACCAGCGTTCCAGGAACCACGGGCAGCTCTGAAATTCCTTGCGGCCAGACCTACTCGCTCGCCTCGAACGGAGAAAAGACGTCCTATCCCCTGGGTATCGCGGTCTCGCCGGATGCGAAGACTGCCTACGCGGTGCTCGACAATAATGACACGCTGACCAAGATCGACCTGACCGCGGCAACGCCGGTACAGGGTGCGGAGATCCGCGTCGGCAACGTACCCCACAGCGTCGTGATCTCCCCAGACGGCAAGACCGCTTACGTCTCGAACGAGGCCGGACGCATCGCAACTGAAAGCGACTTCCAGCAATACTCGAACGGGACACCGGTGGTGGCCGCATTTCCGACTGGTTCCACGTCCACGGGCACCGTTTCAGTAGTTGACCTGGCCTCGTTCACCGTTAAGGGAAGCATCTCCGTTGGTCTCCATCCGACCGGTATGGCCTTCTGGAATAAGTATCTTCTGGTCGCCAACACGTACGATGACACTCTCTCGGCGATCGACACGACCACCAACCAGGTGGTTGAGACGTTCAGCCTTGGTCTGCCCATCGGGGTCCCCGGACAAGGATCAGCCTATGGCGCGGCGCCGGTCTCGATCGCTGTCGATGCCACCAACAACGTTGCCTACGTCGCTTGCTATAACGCGAACGCGGTGGCCGTAATCAACCTCAACAACGGCGGTTCCCTGCTGGGCGCAATCCCGGTCGGCTACGCGCCGAGTTCCGTTGCCCTGGATGCTGCCGATACCTCGCTGCTGGTGGCGAACGATAAGGGCATCGGAACCACGGGCTTCGCGGTAGCGCCTCCTCCAACCAAGACCGCAGAGAACTCCTACGGAACCTACCACGGGGTCACCGACTTCAACACCCACCAGGACCTCGGCACGGTGAGCATCGTTCCTTTGTCGAATCCCCAGGGCCTGACCGCGGCGACGCAGCAGGTCTTCATGAACAATCACTGGGATCTCGACGAGAATATCTTCTCGTCCGCGGGAGGCAGCAGCACGACTACGCCGCTGGCTATCCCGGAGCAGATCGGCGCTCCGTCCAAAATCAAGCATGTGTTCGTGATCATTCGTGAGAATCGCACCTACGATCAGATTCTCGGCGACGTGACCGGCGGCAATGGGGATCCTTCCCTGGCGGTCTTCGGAGATAACTCAACCTTTGGCGCGGTGACGCCCAATGCCCACGCGCTGGTGCAGCGCTTCCCGCTGTTCGACAACTTCTACGATCCGAGCCGGCAGTCCGCCGACGGACACAACTGGATTGTGCAGGCCATGGCACCTTACTCCGACGACATCCAGGCGCCGGACTTCGTTCGCGACTATCCGTCGAACGGCGGGGACGCGATCGCCTACCAGAAAGTAGGTCACCTGTGGGACGTGGCTGTACAGCAGGGAGTCACGTTCAAGAACTTCGGCGAGTATGTCGAGTACAACACCTTCCTGACGCCCACCGGTTCGACGAATGAGCCGCAGTGGATCGACTTTTACAACGACACCCTGGCGTACGAGTCGGGTGCGGAGAGCCAGCTCTACAACTACAACACTGTCGCCTCGCACTCACCGCTCCCAAACCTGATCAACAACACGGTCCAGAACTATCCGCAGTTCGACCTTGGCATTCCTGACCAGTACCGTTTCGATATCTGGCAGCAGGAGTTCAACAAGGACGTCGCCGGCGGCTCGGTGCCTCAGCTGGAGTTCATGTGGATCAGCTCTGACCACACCGGCGGTCCACCGACCGCGCAAGCCATGCAGGCTGACAACGACCTGGCGCTCGGCCGCTATGTCGATGCCATCAGCCACAGCTCCATCTGGTCCTCTTCAGCAATTTTTGTCGAGGAAGACGATGCCCAAAACGGCGTCGACCACGTGGACGGTCATCGGAGCCCGGGCTACATTTTCAGCCCGTATGTGCAGCAGCAGGTGAACCCGGATGGCACCGGAGCCGGAGTCACCGAAGACAACACCTTCTATACGCAAGTCAACATGACCCGCACAATCGAGCAGATTCTTGGACTGACGCCCATGAATCAGTTCGACCTCACAGCCTCACCCATGAGTGAAATCTTCATCGACAATCCGCCGGCGCAGAATTTTCTGCCCTGGACGCACGTGGCGAATGGGATTCCTCTGAACCAGGGGGTGACCCAGACACCGGCTCAACCTATCCCTGCTCCTCTGACTGCCACCGCATCGGCTGCGTCGGTCTCAAACACCGCGGTCCCGGTTCCTACCGCTGCGGCCTCAACCGTGGTCAATGCGCAACACACCACAACTGCTGCAGTCGCTGCAGAAACTCCGGCGATCAAGGCGCTAAGGGCTGGCTGGATGAAGAAGAAGGCGCAAGTCTTCGCTGGCAAGCAGCACATCCCCGACTCCGAAGACCCGGACACCGTCAACCATCTTGATTGGTACGAATCCACCAACTTTACCCGCCCCTACCCGGGCGAGAAAAAGGTTCGTCCTGCGAGTGACTTCAAGAAGAAGGCACCTGCAGGTGACGCCGACGGCGACTAAAACATAGTCCCTAAACAAAGCCCTCTCCAGCAATCGGGAGAGGGCTTTTTCTTTGTGACGAGATGCTCTAGAACTCAAAACGGAGCGCGAACTGGATCTCGCGCGGCGTTCCTGAGCCCACAGGAGTAATCGGGTTTACGATCGCCGTGTTTAAGTTCACCGTACTGGTGATGCTGCCGAAGCCACTGGCGCAACCGGTTGAAGCGGAAGCGGAAAGAGTGCAGGTAGCATTCGGCGGACCTAGCTGCGGGTGGTTGAAGACGTTGTAGAACTCACCGCGGAACTCCACTCGAGCACGTTCTCCGATGGGGATGGTCTTTGCGGCGCCGGTATCGATCTGCCAGGTGCCTGGTCCGGGGAAGAGATCACGGGCCGCGTTGCCGAATGTTCCTGGCGCGGGAAGGGAGAAGGCAGCGGGATTAATCCAGTTTGCGATGGTTCTCCCTCCTGGTGGCGTGAGCGAGACACCCGGAACCCGGTTCGGCCGCAGCGTGCCGGAGTTTCCGTATGGCGAGATAACGCTGCTCGGTAGGAGCACGTTGACCGGAAACCCGGTGCGAGCCAGTGCCGCCGTGGTGAGTTGCCAGTTACCGGTGATGGCGCCGACCACGCCACCCTGGTTGAGCATCTGCTTGCCGCGGCCGAAGGGTAGCTCATAGACCGCGTTGCCATTAACCACGTGGCGGGCGTCCCAGGCGCCGCTCGCATACTCACAAGACTGGCACAGCGGATTCTGCGGAGAGATTTCGTCGCCGTCGCCGCTGCCGTTTGAACCGTTGTCAAGCTCGTGCGAATAGGTGTAGTTCGCCGCCACCAGCAGCCCGCTCGCAAACGGTCGCCGCATCGAGACGACAAGACCGTTGTAGGAGCTCCCGCCCACCGAGCCGCGCCAGCCGATCGCGGGAGCAAACGCCGGATATTGCTGAACTTTGGTAGCTGGATTAACCAGGTTCACGACGCTGGTTTCGAGCAGATGCACGCCATGGCTCCCCAGGTACGAGATCGTCCCTACAAAGTTCGCCGGCAGCTCTCGCTGCACGGAGAGGTTCCACTGCTCCGTGTAGCTGTCCTTGCGGTCGCGCTGCTCGGCATTCGGTGAGAGTTTTCCGGCTCCGGTAAAACTAACGGGATAACTCCCACCAGTCACAGAGTAGGAGGGTACTTCATTCTTGGCCGGCAGGTTCTGATCGTCCAGCTGGCCATCTTCGTGGTAGGTGCCGAAGCCTGCGCGAACAATGGTCCTTGAGTCCTGCGCAGGCGACCAGGCGATGCCCACACGCGGATCAAAGTCGCCATAGTTCTGCTGGCCGAAGCCGGCACCTATGCCGCAGAACCCCTGAGGCCCGCAGGTGGCAAAATCGAACGGGTTGGCCTTGCCGCTGGCCTCGTGGAACAGATCAAAAACCGTGTAGCGCACGCCCAGATTCAGGGTGAGATTAGGCAGCGCCTTGTACTCATCCTGCGCATAGCCGATAAACCAGGTCTTGCGCAGATCGTTGACTGGCAGAGCGCCAGTCAGGCTCGCCTTTGCCACGTTATCTGCAGCCAGGGCTGCAAGGTTCGCGAACGTGACTGTCCCATGCTCGCCGTAATGCTGGTTGAGCTGTATCTCGCGGATCTCCCCTCCGAACTTGAAGGTCTGCCTTCCGTGGAGGTAAGTAAGATCGTCGATCTCAGAAAACGTGTTGCCCACGTAAATGGTGTCGTAGTTGTAAGTCTGCGTGACGAATCCGACCCCCGAGCCCGAGGAGGAGATCGCAATCTGGTAGGGAGCGTCGTTGGCGCTCGAGAAGTACGTGTTATCGGTGGAGCGGTTGAATCCGAATTTAACTTCATTGGTCAGGTAGGGACTGAAGATGTGCAGCAACTCCAGCGCGCCGTTGACGGGCGTCGAGACTCTCTGTTCAGGGTCTGTTGCTGCAGCCGAGACTGGCTGGATATCAAGCGAGCGATCGTAGTTGAAACGCATGAATCCGGTGGTCCTGGCCGAGAAGTGTTGGTCGATACGCAGCATCGCCGAATTCTCGTTGACCACCTGTGTGCAGGCGCAGGTCAGCAGGTCTATGTCCGCGTTGCTGGTTGGCGCGAGCAGCGTTTTGGGACCTGCTGTGGGATAGGCATTGACGATCGCATATACCGGATTCGAGGGCAAGATGGTCGCCCTGAAAGCGGCGCTCGGCACGTCGCCGCTGGTTGGATAGCCCCACACCTGCCGGTAGGCTTCGGAGGTAAGAAAGAAAAAGGTTTTATCGTGCACGATGGGTCCGCCCACCGACCCGCCGAACTGGTTGAGACGAAGCGGCTGCTGGGCCTCGCCGTTCGAGGCAAAGGTGGGCTCGGGCGCATCGAAGATGTTGTTGCGCAAGTATTCAAAGAGGCGCCCGTGGAACTGGTTTGTACCCGCAGGTGAAACAACGGCGAGTTGAGCGCCGCCTGTCGCGCCTTCCTCTGCAGTTGCTCCGAGCGTATCCACGCGGAACTCCGCAATGCCATCAAGCGGTATAGCCAGCCGCGCCCAGGCGCGCTGGGTCTGGTTGACGACGCTGGTCGCATCGATGCCGTCGTAGCTGAAGTTGCTGTCGTCCAGGCCTCGTCCGGCGAAACGGATCGAGCGTTGATTGCTGCCACCGGTGTCGATGGCGCCAGGGATGTACGCTGTAAGCGCCGACCAGTCTCGACCATTCAGCGGCAGCTCGTCAGCCTGCGTGCGCTCGATCAGCCCGGTTACGGCCGCGCTGTTGCGGTCTAACAGCTCCGAGCCAGCCGAGACTTCCACGTGCTCCTCGCCACCTGACACCCTCAAAAACGCGTCTAGCGTGCGCGTCCTGCCAACCACCTGCTTTACATCGGCGAACGTCAGCCTCTCGAATCCCGGATGATCGACTGTTACGGTGTAGCTCCCCACGGGAAGCTCAGCGATGTCGTACCGTCCATCGTCGTCTGACACCCCTTCACGCCGCAGCCGGGTCGAGTTCTCTACAGCAGTGATGTGCGCTTGTCTAAGTACCCGGCCCGATGGATCAACAATCGTTCCGGTTAAAGCACTGCGATCCACCTGCGTAATCCCCGGGATTGCACAAAGGATCGGCAGGATGGCGCAAACGAGCAACGAGATACGGGGGAAGGAGTACAGTTTTCGCATGTTTGCCTCGGGGATAGCCAGGTTGTTAGCGGAGTGTTCGATCAGATCCAGCTCGAACCTTCAAGGAGCCGTAGATGGATCTCTTGTTTCCAGCAACTTTCAAGAGTCAGCGACATGACAGATTCGTAATCTACGTAATCGTGCATCCTGCATGTGTTACAGGTTGCGGACGAGAATGTTAAATTAGCGCCTCGTCTTGATCTGAGTTCAACCATTGATGGTCCTGTTGAATCGGACTGCTCCTGCCTCTTCTAGCCTCGATGGTCAATCCCGCAGTAGTTTGATAACGTGCGATGCCGGTGTCGAGTAGCGCCACTTTCATCTCGCGTTCACACCTAGTTGTCGCGTCATTCACATAGTCCAGCTATCTGTGAGATCGTTGCCTTCATGGGCGCCCGGCACGAAGTAGATGACTCGCGTGATCGAGGCGGGTCGCAGCGGTATCAGGATGATTCGTAATGAAGATCTTGGTCATTGAGGACGAAGTGAAGACGGCCAAGTTCCTCAAGAAGGGGCTCGGCGAAGCAGGGTTTGTTGTCGATGTTGCCTTCGACGGAGAAGACGGCCTGGAAATGGCCAGGAACCTGGATTTTGACCTCATCATCCTGGACATCATGCTTCCGACTCTGGATGGCTGGCAGGTACTCACAGGCTTACGGAGGGCCGGTATAAACACACAGGTACTTTTTCTAACCGCACGGGACGCCATACACGAGAGGGTTAGAGGATTTGAGCTTGGAGCAGATGATTACCTGGTAAAGCCTTTCGCATTTTCGGAGCTGCTGGCGCGTGTGCGGTCAAGGCTGCGCCGCACCCCGACTCGTTCGATGGATGTAGTTCGCATGGCTGACCTCGAAATCGACCTCCTCCGTCATCGCGCCACTCGCGGCGGTCAGCGACTCGACCTGACGGCCAAGGAATTCCTTTTACTCTCGCTGCTGGTGCGGCGCGCCGGGGAAGTACTCTCCCGAACAATCATCGCGGAATCAGTCTGGGATATGAACTTCGACAGTGACACAAATGTAGTGGACGTTAGTGTCAGGCGATTGCGCAGCAAGGTCGATGACCCGTTTGCCTTAAAACTGATCCATACTGTTCGCGGTTCCGGATATGTTTTAGAAGCTGAATGAGCTGTCGGTGAGCTTTTCACGAATTCCGCGTACTCTGGCGTTCCGTCTAACGGCGACTTATGCTTCCGCCGGATTGCTCCTGGTCTTTCTGGCCACCTTCAGCCTCTACCTGATGTTGGTATCGGAGCTGAATAAGAGCACGGATTTATTTCTTAAAGACAAAGTGAACGTGCTGCGCACAATGCTGCGTGAGCGGCCGGATGATTCCGACGGTCTGCATGAGGAGGTGGAGCTCGAGTCTGCCGCCAGGCGATACGAACAGTTCTATATCTGCCTTGTGGATCGACAAGGCAGACCGATCATGATGACGCCGGGAATGACGAAAGAGCTGGATATCTCCAAGCTAGCTACTCTTGCGATGGCCAATCGGGGGCTCGCATTTCCCATGAAAGGAGAGAGCGGCCAATCCTTTCGCGTGATCGCCGCGAAAGAGAGGTTCGGAGATTTGCCGGGTTCTGTCGTGACCATTCAGGTCGCGGTTGACGTCTCGGGAAAGGAGAAGTTATTGGCCCGCTTTCGGTTGTGGTTCTGGGTCACCTCGGCTGGAATGCTGGTTCTCTTTCCTGTGATTGGATATAAAATCGCCCGTCAAGGCATTCGCCCAGTAGAAGAAATTGCGGCCACCGCCCGCCGCATCACCTCAAGTCATCTTGGAGAACGCATCACTACAGAGGGATATCCTTACGAGCTAGCGTCTCTGGCGCTGACATTCAATAACATGTTGGATGGGCTGGAAGAATCATTCGAGAGGATATCTCGGTTTTCGGCAGATATTGCTCATGATCTGCGTACACCGGTAAACAATATTCGGGGCGAAGCAGAAGTTGCCCTCGCTCGCGCTCGAACCATCGACGAATACCGGGATGCACTGGAGTCGTCTCTTGAAGAGGCTGTACGCCTCTCCGACTTAATTGGCAATCTACTCTTCCTGGCGCGCACAGAGAGTCCGCTCAATCACCTACGACTGGAACAGGTGGACTTAGTCGCCTTGCTTAACGGGGTGCGAGAGTACCATGACGCTTCTGCCGCGGAGGCGGGTGTAGTGCTCACCAGTGCCGGCGGTAAAGAGAGGGTAGTTGCTGAAGTTGACCGCACACTGATGCAGCGGGCAGTCGGCAACCTGGTCTCGAATGCAGTGGCGCACAGTTTTGAGGGCGGCACGGTGTCGCTTACGACTCATTCAGAGGCCGGCAGCGTTTTCATCCAGGTGGCGGACACAGGAATCGGTATTCCGCCGGAGGCATTACCGCGGGTCTTCGATCGCTTTTATCGTGTGGATTCCTCCCGATCTAAAAGCTCAGGCGGTACCGGGCTTGGTCTCGCCATTGTGCAAGGCATCACTCTATTGCACGGCGGCGAGGTGAGTATTACGAGTGAGCCGGGACGCGGAACGCGGGTCACGCTCCGCATTCCCGGTAGAAAAGTGACATGTGAACTTTCCTCGACGGATCTGCGCGGCCGACAGGTGCCTGATCAACCGTCAGGGTCCTAACCCACCTGCTCGGCGTGGGCCCGCCTGGGGCGCGCCGTCTACGAGAAGGACCTGCCCGACACAAATCCGCACCGTGGGACGATTAAATAACTTTGCCACTCTACCAGTTGGCGCATATACTCGGGCGACTCATGGAAACCCGCAACTTTCTGCAAGCCGCCTGCCTATCCTTCTGCCTTTCTGCTGTTCTCATCGGATGCGGCGGTGGAAATGGCGGGTCCTCTACGCCGGTTCAGCCTCCATCCGTTGTAGCGCCGACGGTCACGTCGATTTCGCCTACTACACTTCCAGCGGGCGCTCCGACCACCACTCTGACGGTTACAGGAACAGGCTTTACCGGCAGCACCACCGTTGAAGTGGGCACGGCGACCGAAGCGGCGACGTTTATCAGCAGCACCCAGATCACTGCCTCGATCCCTGGCGCGCAGCTGGCTACAGGCGCATTGCTTCCAGTTAAGGCATTGAACGGCGCAGACGCGACACCGCGACCATCAATCTTGAAGTGGACAATCCTGCGCCCGTCATCACGCAGGTGGCACCACTTGTGCTGGTTACCGGCTCGGCGACCAGCACGGTCACGATTACGGGAACTGGATTCGTTACAACCACAGCGGCCTATGTAAACGGGACTGCGCGCGCCACAACGTTTGTGAGTGCTAGCCAGCTTACTGCTATGCTAACCGCTGCTGACCTGGCCGCAGCCGGCAATCTCTCCCTTACCGCGGTCAATCCCTCGCCGGGTGGCGGATCTTCGCAGACGACCAACCTGAGTGTGGTCGCCCCGACGCCCACGCCGGTGATCCAGTCCCTGCAGCCGACACAGTTTGTCGCCGGCAGCACCGGCAATTTGATTACCGTCTTCGGCACGGGTCTTACCCCCTACTCCGTCGTTCTCTGGAATAGCACCGCGCTTGTGACCTCCTACTCCACCTTCACGACGGGATACGGCACGATTGCTACTCTCGTCGGCACCATTCCGGACGCGCTGGTTGCGACAACCGGGACGGCAAACATCACCGTCAGCAGTCCTTCCGCTATGCCCTCTTTGTCGAACACGGTGCCGGTCACCATTGCCAATCCTCCCGCTCCCACGCTCACGTCCATCGCGCCAAATGCCGGACCGATCGCGACGGACACGCCGGTCACGCTTAGCGGCACGGGGTTTACTTCGAATTCGACTGTCTCCTTGAACGGCGTCAATCTACCGGCTACCTTCACAAATGGCACGTTGACGGTGACGATTCCTGCGGCCGCCATTGCGCTGCCCGGCAATAGCAGCATCAGCGTGACCACGCCCGCGCCCGGTGGGGGCACCAGCGCGCCCCTGACCTTCACCGCGTACATCGGCATCGCGAACAACGGCATGGTCTTCGACGCCGCCAACAGCCTCTTCTACGTCTCGGTGCCGAGTTCGGCCGGAGCGCCCTACGGCAACTCGGTGATCTCCGTCGACCCAGCTACCGGAGCGCTGGGAACGCCGATCCTGGTCGGCAGCGAACCCGATCAGCTGGCCATCACCTCCGACGGGCACTATCTCTGGGTCGCCCTCGACGGGGCATCCGCAGTCCGACAGATCGACCTTACGACCAACACTCCCGGCCCACAATTCTCGATTGGAGGAAACTCCGGCGTCTACAATCCACCGGCCACAGTCGTTGCGCTGGCGGCTTTGCCGGGCGCCCCGAACTCGGTAGTCGTGGCTGCAAATGTCGGCCTTGATTCTCCGACCCCGACGCTGGCGATCTATGACAACGGCGTCTTGCGCGGCAAGCCGTCAAGCAACAGTTTTGCCAATGTTCCGTATGGCCTGCAGGTGGATGGCTCTCGCAACGAGATCTATGCTGCTTCGGCAAACTCCTACACTACCTACACCTACAACTCCTCTGGTCTGACACAACTGGCTACCAACAACTCCGGCAGCTACGCCGACAATCAGACTGAGGAGATCGAGGTCACAGGCGGCCGTCTCTACACCGATTTCGGCACGGTTGACGACGCGGAGTCAGGAGCCCTGCTCGGCACGTTCTACGCCTACGGTACGACTCCGGCACAAGGATCGACCTTTGCCGACACTACGCTGGGGAAGGCGTTCGTCCTCGACACGGGCGCGCAGGCCAGTGGAAGCGCCAACCAGATTCAGGTCTTCAACACCGCTGACTTCACGCCCGCGAGCTCGTCGGTCATTCCGGTCAACCTGCCCGGCAACCTCCCATTCAATAGCCAGGTGAACCGGCTTACTCGCTGGGGGACCAATGGGCTGGCATTCCGCGCCAGCTTCGGGGTAGTCAGCCTGCGCTCAAACCTGGTGAAGGACCTTTCCAGCGTCATCACCGACCTCGGTGTCACGCTTGCCGCTTCCGGCCCGGGGGCAACCGGCGCCAGCACTACCTACACCGCCAGCATCACGAATCACGGCCCGTCGGCGGCGACGGGTATAGGGCTCGCAGCATTCGCTCCATCAACGGGTGTGCTCGTATCGGCCACGCCGTCTGTCGGTACCTGCACCAGCGGCAGCACGGTCTCCTGCGACCTGCAGGTATTGCCCAACGGCGGAACAGCCACCGTGGTCTTCGTCGTTCAGCAGCTTACGGCGGGCAGCGCGTCCTTCGCAGTCCAGGTAAGCGGTTCGGAGACCGATCCCAACTCCGCCAACAACCAGGCCACAGCAGCCTCGACCATCACCGGAGCAGCCTACAGCCCGGTGCCGACGCTCAGCTCGCTCAGCCCTAGTACTGCCCAGGCAGGCGCTTCCGACACAGTCGTCACCCTCACCGGGAGCGGCTTCACCAGCGCGTCCTCTGTACTACTGAACGGTGTGGCGCTGCCTACTACGCTTGAGAGCAGTACCCAGCTCAGCGCCACCATCCCCTCCGCCGATCTTGCCAACCTCGGCTGGAGCAGCATTGCCGTCTCAACCGCGGCGCCGGGCGGCGGCGTCTCCGCACCCCTTCCGTTTTCGGTGTATAGCGTCATCACTTTGGGGTTGAACCACATCGTCTATGACCCCTACTCACGCAACATCATGGCTAGCGTCGGAGCGGGCTCCTCGACGGTGACCGGTAACT
>CAXUND010000095.1:0-12299 GCA_964252445.1 uncultured Acidobacteriaceae bacterium
TGGGGCGGGGGGTGGGGGCTGCACCGGTTTTCTAGCTTTCGGCGAAGTAGCCTGAGGCTCCTTCGCTTTCGACTGTGCCAGGTCGGGGGTCAAGCCGGCCGGCTCAAAGGATTGCTTGTCATGTTGATGCCAAAGAAGGTCAAGTTCCGCAAGCAGCAGCGCGGCCGCATGAAGGGCAAGGCGTGGCGCGGCTCTGAGCTTGCGTTCGGCGACTACGGCTTGAAGGTCATGGAGTGCGGCTACATCACCGATCGGCAGATCGAGGCCAGCCGTATCGCGATGACTCGCTTTATCAAGCGCGGAGGCAAGATCTGGCTGCGCCTGTTTCCTGATAAGCCGGTGACCAAGAAGCCCGCCGAAACCCGTATGGGCAAGGGTAAAGGCGCGCCCGACCACTGGGTCGCGGTGGTGCGGCCGGGCAAGCTTTTGTTTGAAATGGAAGGCGTGCCTCCCGAGATTGCGCAGGAGGCCATGCGTCTGGCCTCGCACAAGCTGCCCTTGAAGGTGCGCTTTGTGCAGCGGCATGGCGTGCAGGATACGGTCGCCGCCAAGTAAGACAGTTAAGACAAGTAAGACAAGGCAGTAGGGGATACCCGGTTGCGAAGCGGCCCTAGTCCCGGAGAGAAGAAAATGGAGATCACCAAGATCCGCAACCTGAGCGATGACGAGATTAAGAGCGAGGAGCTCAAGGCTTCCGAGCAGATCTTCCGCCTGCGCTTCAATCTGAAGCTGGGGCAGAATGACGGCGTCAAGAAGCTGCGTGAGCTGAAGCAGGATATCGCGAAGATGAAGACGATTGCCCGCGAGCGGGCGCTCGGGATCCGCGGCGCCGTGGCGCAGGCTGAGTCCACCGGCGCATTGACCACCAAGACCAGGAAGACCAAGAAGGGCGGCCGCTAATGGCAGAGACTGTAGAGACGACCACCGCAACGGCCACGCCCGAGAAGGCCTCTCACCGCACGGAGAAGGTCGGCAACGTGGTCTCGACCAAGATGCAGAAGACCATTGTGGTTTCGGTCGAGATGCGCAAGGCGCACCCGAAGTACAAGCGGGTGATGAAGACCAACAAGAAGTTTTATGCGCATGACGAGCAGAACTCGGCGCGCGTGGGCGACATGGTGCGCATCCGCGAGACGCGGCCCTTGTCGAAGCTGAAGCGTTGGAACCTCGAAGAGATCATTCGCCGCTCGGCGCTGGCGCAGGCCGAGGAGGCCGCGAAGGACCTGATCAAGTAAGTCGGACCAGGTACGGCCGCCCACCTAGTTTCTCGTAGTTTGCAGTCTGAAGGGGATTCGATCATGGCAGTACAGATGAGAACGATGCTTGAGGTCGCCGATAACTCGGGCGCCCGCAAGCTCCAGGTGATTCTTCCCCTGGGCGGCTCGAGCGGCAAGAAGGCCGGCCTCGGCGATATCGTGACGGCGGCAGTCAAGGAGTCCTCGCCCGACGGCCAGGTCAAGAAGGGCAAGGTGGTCAAGGCGGTCATCGTGCGCACGCGCAAGGAGTATCGGCGGCGCGATGGGACTTATATCCGCTTCGATTCAAATGCTGCTGTGCTGATCAACGATGCCGGCGAGCCGGTCGGGACCCGTGTCTTCGGGCCGGTCGCGCGTGAGCTTAGGGACAAGAAGTTTCTGAAGATTGTGTCGCTTGCGCCCGAAGTGATCTAAGTCGCCGAGAGTAGAGGAGTTTCTAGCTATGCCAGGTTTAAAGATTCAGCGCGATGACCGTGTGGTGGTGATCAGCGGCAGCGACAAGGATTTGAAGAAGCAGCGCCGCGTGATCCGGGTTCTGCCGGACAGCGACAAGATCCTGGTCGAAGGCGTGCACGTGGTCAAAAAGCACGTCAAGCCCAATCCGCAGCGCAACATCAAGGGCGGAATTGCCGAGCAGGAAGCGCCGATCCACATCTCGAACGTGATGCTGTTCTGCCCTGACTGCGGAGCCACGCGCGTTGGTTTTCGGCTCGAGGGCGATACTAAAGTGCGGGTGTGCCGCAAGTGCGACAAGGCACTGCCGGCGAAGAAGAAAAGCAAGTAGGACCAGCTGATTCCGCAACGGTATACGGCACACCACCAGGCCACTCCGAGACCGGAAGGAAAAGAGTAAGAATCATGGCAGCACGACTCAAAGAGAAGTACCAGTCCGAGATCAAGCCCGCGCTCCAGAAGGAGCTCAATCTTACCAATCCGATGGCTGTTCCGCGGCTTGAAAAGATCGTCCTGAACATGGGCCTGGGCGAGGCGACGCAGAACTCGAAGCTGCTCGATCCGCTGGTCGCCGACCTCGGCGCCATCGCCGGGCAGAAGCCGGTCACCACGCGCGCAAAGAAGTCGATTGCCGCCTTCAAGGTCCGCGAGGGCATGCCCATCGGCGCCATGGTCACACTGCGCGGGGACGTGATGTACGAGTTTCTCGACCGCCTGATCTCGATCGGTCTGCCCCGCGTGCGCGACTTTAAAGGTGTGTCGACCAAGAGCTTTGACGGCCGCGGCAACTACACCCTGGGCATGAGGGACCAGCTGATTTTTCCCGAGATCGATTACTCGAAGGTCGAAAAACTGAAGGGCATGAATGTCACCTTGGTGACCACCGCGCCCGATGACAACTCCGCGCGCGCGCTGCTCAAGCAGTTCGGCATCCCCTTCCGCGCTGCATAAGGATCAGGAATTAAGGATAGACACTATGGCAACTACAGCAAAGCGCGTCAAAGACGCACGGAAACCGAAGTTCAAGAGCCGCCAGCATAATCGCTGCCAGCTGTGCGGACGCCCCCGCGCCTTCCTGCGCAAGTTCGGCGTCTGCCGCCTGTGCTTCCGCAAGCTCGCGCACACCGGCGACATCCCCGGCGTGGTGAAGTCCTCCTGGTAGAAACTGCGTTCGGCAGCTACGCCTGCTTTGACGCAAATGGTGCGCTCCGGGCGCACCGCTAAGATCAATGGCTAGGTGCAAAGATTGACTTAGCCCGTAGACATCTCCGCTGGTTCTCTGCGCGACGCAGAGCGAACGGGGGGTGAGGAGAACCGATGAACCTGACAGATCCTGTCGCAGATTTTCTGACCCGCATCCGCAACGCGCAGCGCGCCCGTCATCAGAAGCTCGATGTGCCGGCCTCGAAGCTCAAGACCGAGATAGCCCGTATCCTCAAGGAGGAGGGCTACATCACCAACTACAAGGCGGCCGAAGAAGGCGGGCACACCGTTCTTCGCGTTTACCTGAAGTACGGCGCGAGCAATGAGGCGGGCATCCGCGATCTCTCCCGCATCTCGCGTCCCGGCTGCCGGGTGTATGTCGGCCGCGATGAAATTAAGCGTGTGCAGGGCGGGCTTGGCATCGCCATCCTGACCACACCGCGTGGGGTGATGACCGGTCGCCAGGCGCGTCGCGAAGGCGTCGGCGGCGAGCTGCTCTGCGAAGTCTGGTAAGCGGGCGAAGTAAGTAGTCGGGCTGCAGTGGAACGAGGCGCAAGCATCGGGACTCGCAAGCCATCAAGGATCTGAAATGTCGCGTATAGGAAGAAAGCCGATCCCGCTGCCCTCGGGCGTGAAGTACGCCGTGCTCGGCAACACCATTGTCGTCGAAGGCCCGAAGGGCAAGGTCGAGCAGGCGATCCCGTCGGGGATCAAGCTTGAGACGGAGAACGGGCACATCATTGCTTCGCGCGAGGATGACTCACAGGCCGGCATTCACGGGCTGACCCGCGCGCTGGTCTTCAACTGTGTTGAGGGCGTGACCAAGGGCTGGACCAAGGAGCTCGATATTGTCGGCATCGGCTACCGCGTGGAGCTCAAAGGACCGAAGATGGTGGTCTTCACCCTGGGCTACTCGCACCCTATCGAGTTCCCGCTGCCGACCGGCATCACCGCCGCCCTTGACGCGAAGCAGACGCGGCTCACTATCTCCGGCATCGACCGCCAGAAGGTGGGGCAGGTAGCCGCCGACATGCGTTCGCTCCGTAAGCCCGATCCCTACAAGAACAAGGGAGTGCGCTACGTCGGGGAGAAGCTGAAGAAGAAGGTCGGCAAGACGGGGTCTAAGTAAGACAGGGTACGATCTCAGTCGACTGCTTAGTTCCAAACACATGTAGTAAGTGCTTTTTACCGAACAGGCTCCCCGGGCGAGCCTGCCTTTAGGAAGGAAAGACGATGATTCCCCAGCACAAGCGCAATGAAATCCGCCAGACGATCCACTCCCGCATCCGGCGCAAGATGAGCGGCAGCGCCGAGCGTCCGCGCCTGAATGTCTATCGCTCGCTGAACCATATCTACGCGCAGGTGATTGACGACGGACGAGGCATCACGCTTGCATCTGCTTCGACGGTCAGCGCGAAGATCAAGGCTGGCGGCAATGTCGAGGCGGCCAGGCAGGTAGGCAAGCTGGTAGCGGAACTGGCGCAGGAGAAGGGTGTCAAGAAGGTGGTCTTTGATCGAGGAGGCTATCTCTACCACGGGCGCATCAAGGCGCTGGCGGATGCGGCGCGCGAAGCGGGCCTCGATTTCTAAGTAGGATCAAGCTGTGGGAGCGGCCTCCAAGCCGGCCCTGGAAGGAACAAGAGAGCGCATGGCAACTTTCAAGAAAAAGCTCGATGCGGGTTCGTTTAACCTGAAGGACCAGGTGGTGTCGATCAACCGTGTCACCAAGGTGGTCAAGGGCGGCAAGAACATGTCCTTTGCCGCGCTGGTGGTTATTGGCGACGCGAACGCCGGCGTGGTTGGCTACGGCTCCGGCAAGGCCAAGGAAGTGCCGCAAGCGATCCGCAAGGGCATCGAGTCGGCGAAGAAAAACCTGGTTCGCATCAATCTCACGGACACCACCATCCCGCACCAGGTGCTCGGGCACTTCGGTTCCGGGCAGGTGCTGCTCAAGCCGGCTCCGGAAGGAACGGGCGTGATCGCCGGCGGCGCGGTGCGGGCGGTCATGACCTCCTGCGGCGTGCAGAACGTGCTCACCAAGAGCCTCGGCACCGCCAACCCGCACAACGTGATCAAGGCGACTTTCGACGCGCTGACCCAGCTGAGAGATCGCGCGGAAGTGGCAGCGCTGCGCGGCAAGAGCGTTCAGGAACTGTAGAGTTCTCGGGAGTAAAATGATGGCAGAAGCGAAAGCAACGATGCGGCTCCAGTATTACCGCTCAAAGATCCAGGCGCCGGTCAAGCACAAGCTGGTGATCAAGGGCCTGGGCTTTACCCGGCTCAACCAGATCGTCGAGCGCGAGGATACCCCATCCATTCGCGGCATGGTAGCCAAGGTGCCGCACCTGGTGCGGGTGTTAGAGGCTTAAAGCTAGACTCCTTACGCGGGAGGCGCCACCTGCGTGGGCCAGGGCGCCCGGGCAGAACTACCACCCGGTCGCCGAAGGCGGTCTACACCCCACGAAGTGGGCGCCAGCCGCGCAGGCGGTCTGGTACTTGAACCACAAATGCGAGTCGGCGCCAAGCGCCGGCGTTTAGCGAGGGAAGCACATGAATTTATCGAATTTGCGCGCGCCCCGAAAGGCGAACCGCGGCAAGAAGCGCGTCGGGCGTGGCATGGGCTCCGGCCACGGCAAGACCTCCGCACGTGGCCACAAGGGTCAGCACTCCCGCACCGGCTCAAGCCTGATGCGCGGCTTTGAGGGCGGCCAGATGCCGCTGCACCGGCGTATGCCGAAGCGGGGCTTCACCAACATCTTCCGCACCGAATATACGGTCCTGAACCTCGAGCGCATTGCCGCGATGGGGGAGACGGAGCTGACCCATGAGCGTCTGCGCGCGCTCGGCTTCCTGAAGCGGCGCAATGAGCTCTTGAAAATTCTCGGAAATGGCGAGCTGACGACCGCGATCACCATTCATGCGCACAAGTTCTCGAAAGGTGCGCAGGAAAAGATTGAAAAGGCCGGCGGCAAGGCTGTACTGATCGCGTAGAGCTGGCGCGCGGCGGAAAGCCGCAGGTGCTTCGCTTTGCTCAGGATGACACCGATTCAGGTGGGCAGCGATTTCCGTCCATGAGGCGCACGTACAACCAGGGAAGACACCCGACATGCTAGAGAAGTTTACAAATATCTTCCGCATTCCCGAGCTTCGCAATCGGGTGCTCTTCACGCTATTCATGCTGTTCATCTACCGCGTGGGCGCGCACATCCCCACGCCGGGCGTGAACACCACGGCGCTCGAGGCGTTTTTCAACCAGCAGCAGGGCTCGTCGCTTGGCCTGGTCGACCTGTTCTCAGGCGGCAACCTGCGCCGGCTGACAGTCTTCGCGCTCGGCATCATGCCGTACATCACAGCGTCGATCATCTTTCAGCTGCTGACCGTCGTCTATGAGCCGCTGGCTAAGCTCCAGAAGGAAGGCGAGGTTGGGCGACGCAAGATCACCCAGTGGACCCGCTACGTTACCGTCATCCTCGGGATCGTTCAGTCAACCGCGATCGCACTGACCCTCTCGCATGGAGCAGGCGGGCAGCAGCTGGTGCTTAACCCCGGGCCCGGCTTCATCGTCATGACCGTGCTGACGCTCACCACCGGCACCGCGTTCATCATGTGGCTGGGCGAGCAGATTACCGATCGCGGCATCGGCAACGGCATGAGCCTGCTCATCTTTGCCGGCATCGTTGTCGGTCTGCCGCGTGCGGCGGCCGAGCTCATCGCCACCGCCCGCGACCAGAAGTTCGGAGCATTTACCGTGCCCGCTCTCCTTCTACTGCTGGCTGCGATGGTCGCCTTGGTCGCGTTTATCGTCTTTGTCGAGCGCTCGGAGCGCCGCGTGCCGGTGCAGTACGCCAAGCGCATCGTCGGCCGCCGCATGATGGGCGGGCAGTCCACTCACCTGCCGCTCAAGGTCAACTCCGGCGGCGTCATGCCGGTCATTTTTGCGGCCTCCGTCCTTTCGGCGCCGCTGCTCTTCTCACAGGCTGCCTTTGTGCGGAACAACGCCACGCTGACCCGCATCTTTGACTCGCTGCGCGCCGGTGAGCCCTGGTACGAGCTGCTCTACGTCGTCGCCATTATCTTCTTTGCCTACTTCTACATCTCGATCGTGTTCCGCCCCGATGACATTGCCGACAACATGCGCAAGTATGGCGGCTTTATCCCCGGCATTCGTCCCGGCAAGCGCACTTCGGACTTCCTGAACGACATCCTCACGCGGCTCACGCTGGTCGGCGCGCTCTACCTGATCGTGATTTCGCTGGTGCCACAAGTGCTGATCTCGGGCATTCATCTGAACCACTTGCCCCTGGTTGGCGGCATCTTTGAACATTTTCCGCTCTGGGTGACGAACGGCCTGGGCTTTAACTTTTACTTCGGCGGCACTTCGCTGCTGATCGTTGTCGGCGTGGCCATGGACACCGTCAACCAGATCGAATCTCAACTCATCATGAGGCATTACGAAGGCTTCTCGCCTAAGTCGCGCGTGCGCGGACGGCGGTCCTGGTAGATGTCTGAGTCTGTTCCCGGGCCCATCCTGCTGATGGGTGCGCCAGGCGTCGGGAAAGGAACCCAGGCAAAGGAGATCATGGCAGCCTGGGGCATTCCGCAGATCTCCACCGGCGATCTGCTGCGCGGTAACGTTGCCGCGCATACAGAGCTGGGACTGGAAGCAGACGCGCTGATGAAGGCGGGTATTCTGGTCTCCGATGACCTGGTGAACCGGATGGTCGCCGTGCGTCTCAGAGATCCGGACACGTCTCGGGGGTATATCCTGGACGGCTTTCCGCGGACGCTGAATCAGGCGGATTGGCTGGATGCGTATCTTGAGGCAGCAGCAGACGCGCTGCCGGTGGTTGCTGTCTCGATCGTGGTCAGTTATACTCAGTTACTGCGTCGCATTACGGGCAGGCGTATGTGCCCGGTGTGTGGCAGTATCTACAACGTCTATCTCCAGCCTCCGAAAGTCGAAGGCAAGTGTGATCTGGACGGAGCTTCTCTGACCAGCCGGCCGGATGACACCGAAGCCGTCTTTGAGGAGCGCATGCGCGCATACAACGAGCAGACAGCTCCGGTAGTCGAGCACTACCGCGCCCTGTCGCGACTTGCAGAAATAAACGGGGAGCAGCCGGTTGAAGCGGTTACCGCCGCGCTCACGGCGGCGGTCATAGAGTTGCGAGGCAATCAGTAGTGGCGGTCATGATCAAGACAGCACGGGAGATCGAGAAGATGCGGCGCGCAGGCGGGATCGTGCGTCAATTGCTCGAGGCCGTGCGTCCGCACGTGAAGGCCGGGGCCACGACCATGGATCTCGAAGTGGTGGCGGCGGCCAAGATCAAGGACATGGGTGTGACGCCCGCGTTCAAGGGTTATAAGGGTTACCCGTGTGTGCTTTGCACCAGCATCAACTCGGAGGTTGTGCACGGCATTCCGTCAACCAAGCGGGTGCTGCAGCAGGGCGATATAGTTTCCATCGATACCGGCGTGGTGATCGAAGGCTTTTACGGCGATTCGGCCATGACCGTCGCCGTAGGCGATCTTCCTGCTGTGGCGCAACAGCTGCTGGATACGACCCAGGCTTCGCTCGCTCGCGGGATTGAGGTCGTCCGTATCGGCGCAACGCTCGGCGACATCGGCGCTGCGGTGCAGGAAGTGGTCGAGAAGGACGGCTTTAGCGTGGTGCGGGAGTTTGTCGGGCACGGCATCGGAACGCGTCTACACGAGGATCCGCAGGTGCCTAACTATGGCACGCGCGGCAAGGGTTTGAAGTTGCGCGAGGGCATGGTCTTCTGCATCGAGCCGATGGTGAACTCGGGCAAGCCGGACGTGCAGGTGTTGAAAGATGGCTGGACGGCGGTCACCGCGGACGGCAGCCTTTCGGCACATTTTGAACATACAGTCGCAGTGACGAATCACGGCGTGCAGGTACTGACGCAATAACACGGTTGAAAAGGCCCGGGCACCAGCAGGGCGGAACTGAGATACGGTTTGTCGAAGGAAGACGCGATAGAAGTAATGGCGACGGTGGTGGAAACGCTGCCCAACGCCATGTTCAAAGTCGAGCTTGAGAACAAGCACCAGGTGTTGGCGCATGTCTCGGGCCGTATGAGAAAAAATTTCATCCGCATCCTTCCAGGCGACCGGGTGGCGGTGGAGCTTAGCCCGTACGACCTTACCCGCGGGCGGATTGTGTATCGGTACAAGTAGCTTTAGAAGAAGTTCTCGGTAAGTGAAACGTGCCGACAAAGTGTTGCACTTAGTCTGGAGTTAGAAAATGAAAGTACGCGCATCGGTTAAAAAGATCTGTGACAAGTGCAAGGTAATCCATCGCAATGGCGTGGTTCGCGTCATCTGCGAGATTGCGAAGCATAAGCAGCGCCAAGGCTAGTCAGGCGTAAGCGACCAGGCAGTGGCGGGGCGAGTTCGCTCTTCGAGAGCGTGCGATGAACCTCTCCGACAGCCTCCACAGTTCGGGGCAGCAGTGACACCCCGACCAGAACCGCTTCCGGAGAGGCAATGCCGCCGGAGCATGAGAAGGGCAAGCATGGCACGTATTGCAGGCGTCGATCTCCCGCGCAACAAGCAGGTGCGGATCGGCCTCACGTACATTTTCGGGATTGGCAACCCGCGCGCCGCCAGCATCTGCGTCAAGGCGGACGTGGACCCCTTCCGCAAGATCCAGGAGCTGAACGAGGACGAGGTCAATCGCATCCGCCAGGTCATCGAGGCCGAAGGTGGAATCGAAGGCGATCTGCGCAAGGACATATCGATGAACATCAAGCGGCTCATCGATATCCAGTCTTACCGCGGGCTGCGTCACCGCCGCAACCTCCCCGTGCGCGGCCAGCGCTCGCACACCAACGCCCGCACCCGCAAGGGTCCCCGCAAGGGCACGGTAGCCGGCAAGAAGAAAGCGACCAAGTAAATGGCAAAGGCACAGCAGAAGACGGCCGCCAAGGGCGGCGCCAAGACCGCGAAGAATAAGAAGTTCAAGAAGCGCGAGCGCAAGAACGTTCCGTTCGGGCTCGTGCATATCCAGGCGACGTTCAACAACACGATCGTCACCATCACCGACGGACAGGGCAACACGCTGTCCTGGAAAAGCTCGGGCTCGCTCGGCTTCCGCGGCTCGCGCAAGGGCACGCCGTTCGCGGCGCAGCAGGCGGCGCAGAACGCCGCCAACCAGGCGCGCGATCATGGTCTGCGTTCGGTTGACGTGCGTGTCTCCGGACCGGGCTCGGGGCGGGAGTCGGCGGTGCGGGCCCTGGCTGCGGCCGGCATTGATGTGCGTTCGATCCGCGACGTCACGCCGATTCCGCACAACGGCTGCCGTCCGCCGAAGCGTCGCCGCGTGTAACAGCAAGACCCCTGCGCGGGAGGCGGTCACTTCGATGCCTGTACTCTGCGCCTCGCGCGTAACCACATTCGGACCGGGAGGAAAGCGACGCAAGTCGACGTAAACCGGTCGTCACCTGACTTACTAGGAGCACTCACTTGGCACGTTATACCGGACCGGTCTGCCGCCTTTGCCGTCGCGAAGGCATGAAGCTTTTTTTGAAGGGAACGCGCTGCTTCTCGGACAAGTGCGCGATCGAGAAGCGCAACTTCCCGCCCGGCCAGCACGGCCAGAGCCGCAAGGCAAAGATCGTGGGCTACGGCCTGCAGCTGCGTGAAAAGCAGAAGGCCAAGCGCATCTACTTCGCTCTCGAGGGTCAGTTCCGCGCTTACTACGAGAAGGCCGTCAACACGACTGGCGTCACCGGTGAGCTGATGCTGCAGCAGATTGAGCGCCGCCTCGACAATGTGGCCTACCGACTCGGCTTTGCGAGCTCACGGCGGCAGGCGCGCCAGATCGTGCGCCACGGCCATCTTGAGGTGAATGGCCGCAAGGTCAACATCCCTTCCTACCAGGTTTCCGTAGGCGACGAGATCAAGATTCGGCCGAACTCGCAGAAGCTGTCGACGATCGAGATTGCGCGCGAGTTCGCCTCGCACCAGCCTGCTCCCGGCTGGCTGTCGGTCAACGCTGCGGACCTGTCGGGTAAGATCATGGCCCTGCCGCGCCGCGAAGATATCAACCTGCCGATCAACGAGCAGCTGATCGTCGAACTCTACTCGAAGTAAGGACGACCAAGTTTGCACCAGCGGGCGCGCATGGGGCGCGTCCGAACCACCGCAATACGCACGAGCCGCGCAGAATGCTTCGCACGGCCGATGCAGGAGGAATACGCATATGCTTTGGAGAGGATTCCAACGCCCGAAACGTCTCGCTGTCGACACCGAAACACTCACCGACCGCTACGGCAAGTTTTCTGCCCAGCCGTTTGAGCGCGGCTTCGGCACCACGATCGGCAACGCCCTGCGCCGCACCCTGTTGTCTTCGATAGAAGGCGCAGCTGTCACCGCGGTCAAGATCGAAGGCGTGCTGCACGAGTTCCAGTCCATTACCGGTGTCGTAGAGGACGCGACCGACATCATCCTCAACCTCAAGCAGATCCCGTTCAAGCTCAACGGAGAAGGCCCGAAGGCGCTCTACCTGCGCGTGGAAGAGCCGGGAGTGGTCACCTCGGGCATGATCGAGGCCGACGGCGACGTCGAGATCCTGGACAGGGACGTCTATGTCGCGACCGTATCCGAAGGCGGGCGTCTTGACATGGAGATGCGCCTCAAGCGTGGACGCGGCTACATCTCGGCCGACAAGAATTTCGACACGGATCTGGGTTTGGGCTTCATCCCCGTCGACTCGGTCCACTCGCCGGTGCGCAAGGTCAACTATGCAGTCGACGCAGCCCGTCTCGGGCAGATCACCGACTTTGACAAGCTCACGCTTGAGGTCTGGACCAACGGCTCGGTGCTGCCGGCCGATGCCGTCGGTCTCTCGGCCAAGCTGCTAAAGGATCACATGTCCATCTTCATCAACTTTGAGGAAGAGGTTGAGATGGAAGGGCACCTCGACGACCGCAGCCCGCTGATGCGCAACGATAACCTGAACCGCTCGGTCGAAGAGCTGGAGCTGAGCGTCCGCAGCTACAACTGCCTCAAGAACGCGAACATTCAGTCGATCGGCGAGCTGGTGCAGAAGACCGAAGCCGAAATGTTGAAAACCAAGAACTTCGGCCGCAAGAGCCTGAACGAGATCAAGGAGATCCTCGCGCAGATGGGATTGTCGCTGGGCATGAAGATCGACGAGAACGGCAATGCGGTTCCCGGCCCGACCTCCGTGCTGCCCTCGGCGACGCTCGCCGCGGCAAGCTACAGCCGCTTCGACGACGAGGAAGACGAGATCCTCGACGAAGATGTGGATGCGGACGTACTGCAGAACGAGCCGGAGAACTTCTAACCCCGGACGGGGGGGCCGGGGGCCCCCCGGCCCCCGCCCCCGCGTGACGGCCGGCG